>JANJTG010000363.1 GCA_024711265.1 Bdellovibrio sp.
GCAATCCTCGCGGGGAGTCGCCCTCCGGCCCGGCCGGTCGGCCGCGGCGGGTGAGCGGTTCGTTGACCGCGGCGACGAGGCGTCCCTACCATCCGCGCCGCCCATGCCCCCGAAAGTCATCGGTCCCTACCGCGTGCTCGAGACGCTCGGCAGCGGAGGTGTGGGCACCGTCTACCGCGCCATCGATCGCCGCACCGGCGAGGTGGCGGCGCTCAAGCTCCTCTCGACCGGGCCCGCGCTCGACCCGCGTGCGGCGCGCCGCCTCGCCCGGGAGTTCGAGACGCTGCAGAACCTCTCGCACCCCAACGTGGTGCGCGTCTTCGACACCGGCGTCTTCCAGGGCTACCCGTACCTCGCCATGGAGCTCGTCGAGGGGCTGACGCTGCGCCACTACCTCGAGCTCGCCGAGGAGGACCTGGCCAGCGACGCCGCGCTCGCCCGCGTCATCGTCCAACACCGGCAGGGCCCCACCGCGGCGGCCGCCGTCGACGAGGAGTCCGACGAGGACGACGAGGTCGACGAAGACGCGAACAGCGGGGTGTTCAACCTCTCGACCTTCAACGAGGAGGCGCCGAGCGAGGAGTTCTCGGGCAGCGAAGACTACGAGGAGGGCCCCGACCGCGTGCGCGCCTGGGCCGACCTCGCCGACGAGCCCGACACCAACATGTCGAGCTCCTCGGAGTCCCCGCTCCCCCGCGAGCTCGCCGCCCCGCCCGAGGAGCGGCCGATCAACGTGAAGCTCACGGCGGCGGAGCTCGAGCGGCTCAACAGCCCCGAGCGGGTCGGGCGCCTCAAGGACGCGATGCTCCAGCTGTGCGAGGCGCTCTCGTACATCCACGGCTACGGGCTCATTCACCGCGACCTGAAGCCCTCGAACGTGATGGTCGACGAGGACCGCACCGTGCGCCTGATGGACTTCGGCCTCGCCAAGTACATCAGCGACGACGCGGCGGTGACGGCCGACGGGCGCCTGGTGGGCACCTTCCGCTACATGGCGCCGGAGCAGATCCTCGGCGAGCACCTCGACACGCGCTGCGATCTCTACTCGCTGGGCGTCATCCTCTACGAGCTGCTCTCGGGGCGGCCGCCCTTCGAGGCGAAGACGCCGTACGAGCTCTGGCAGAAGGTGCTGGAGACCGAGGCCGCGCCGGTGCAGTCGATCAACCCGCGGGCCGACCGGGTGCTGAGCCGCGTCGCGCACCGCCTCATCCGCAAGGAGCCGGACGACCGGTACCAGACCGCGGAGGAGATCTACGAGGCGCTCATCGAATGAAGCACTCCCTCTCCGTGGAGGCCGCGCAGGCCGGCCAGCGCCTCGACCTCTTCGTCGGCGACGCCCTCAAGCTGTCGCGCTCGAGGTTGAAGGCCCTCTTCGAGGCCGAGCAGGTGCGCCTCAACCACCGCAAGGCGAAGAAGGGAGCCACCGTCGCGGCGGGAGACCGGGTCGAGGTGGAGCTGCCCGACGAGCCCGCCGGCCCCGGGGCCGTGCCCGACGCGACGCTCCCGCTCGCGGTGCTGCACGAAGACGAGGTGCTCGTCTTCGTCGACAAGCCCGCCGGCGTGCCCACGCAGCCGCTGCAGCCCAACGAGACGGGCACCGTCGCCAACGCGCTCGTCGCCCGCTACCCGGAGATGGCCGCCGTCGGTGACGACCCCCGCGAGGCCGGGCTGTGCCACCGCCTCGACGTGGAGACCTCCGGCGTGCTGCTCGCCGCGCGCACCCGGGCCGCCTGGGAGGCGATGCGCACGGCCTTCGGCGAAGACCGGGCCGTCGAGAAGCGCTACCTCGCGCTCGTCACCGGGCCCCTGGCCGACGAGGGCACCATCGAGGTGCCGCTCGCCCATGCCGGCGACCACGTGCGCCCCGGCCTCGACGACGAGGGCCGCCCCGCCGTCACCGAGTTCAGCGTGCGCGCCCGCCACGGCGAGTACGCGCTCGTCGACGTGAAGCTCGTCACCGGCGTGCTGCACCAGGTGCGCGCGCACCTCGCCGCCGTGGGCGCCCCCATCGTGGGCGACACCACCTACGGTGGCCGCGCGGAGCCGGGGCTGGGCCGCTTCTTCCTCCACGCGGCGTCCTTAGGGGTGCGGCACCCGAAGACGGGCGACTTCCTCCGCGTCGAGAGCCCGCTCCCCGAGGCCCTCGGCCGGGTGCTCGACCTGCGCCTGCCCGCCGGCGACCCGCCGGTGCACCGGGCGAAGCGGTAGTCCTCCGGGCGCGCGGGTACGGGGGCCTGCTATGCCGGCCGGGCCGTGACGCGGGCCATCCTCCACATCGACATGGACGCCTTCTACGCGTCCGTGGAGCAGCGCGACGCGCCGG
>JANJTG010000208.1 GCA_024711265.1 Bdellovibrio sp.
AAATCCGTGTCAGGTGGCAAGCTTGACGTGAAAGCCCTGATGACCTACTAAACTTTCATTAACTTAATTTGTAAAAGTTAAGTTCTTCAAAAAAAGTAGAACGTGCACACCCACCGAAAGGAATTAAGTATGCGCGCTCTACTTTTTGTTTTTTTAGCCACATCCCTTTTCACGACACCTCTTCTGGCTGCCAAATTCGAACTCGATAAAGCACATACGAACGTGAGTTTTACAGCTCCTCACCTGATGGTCTCTAAAGTCAAAGGACGTTTTGACAAATTTGCCGGCACTTTCGACTTTGATGAAAAAGACCTGAAGCTTGAAAATATCGCCGTCACAATTCAGACGGATTCTTTGAACACCAACGAAAAGGACCGCGATAAACATCTGCGCAGTCCCGACTTTTTTGACGTCGCCAAGTTCCCCGAAATGAAGTTCAAAAGCACCAAAGTCGAATATGACAATGGAAAACCCGACAAGGTTCATGGAGAACTTACCATTCGTGGTATCACCAAACCGGTTACTCTGAATGTCGACTACAACGGAGCTATCACCGATGCGATGGGGAATCGAGTGGTGGCCTTTGAAGCAGAGACCAAGGTCAATCGCAAGGATTTCGGCCTGAACTGGAATAAGGCTTTAGACAAAGGCGGCTTCGTGGTCGGAGACGACATCAAAATTCAAATCGAAGGCGAAGCGAAAGTTCCAACTCCAGCAACACCTAAAAAAAATTAAGTCTGACTTCTTCCACAGTGAGGAAATAAATGCGTGCATCATCTTTAAGTCACAAAGTCGGAGTAGGACTTCGATCTCCCCACTATCCCTACTTGGAGCAAAGGCCTTCCACGGAAGTAGCTTGGTTTGAAGCCCTCACTGAAAGCTACCTGAACTCTCGAGGGCGCCCCCTTGAAATGCTGCAAGTCATTCGACAAGACTATCCCGTTGCCCTGCATGGGGTTTCTATGAACATCGGCTCCCCCGAGGGACTTCGCCTGGATTACCTGCAAAAACTTCGTGACCTCATTGATCGGGTGGAGCCCTTTATCGTTTCCGATCATCTTTGCTGGACCGGATCTGCCGAATTCAATCTTCATGACCTTCTTCCACTGCCCTTCACCGAAGACAGCATGGAGACTTTGGTTCACAATATCGACCTCGCTCAAGACTTTCTCAGACGCCCCCTGGTCCTCGAAAATGTTTCGACCTATATCAGTTACCGAAACAACGAAATGAGCGAGTGGGACTTTATTAGCGAGGTCAGTCGTCGCACGGGATGTCACATCCTTTTGGACCTCAACAACATTTATGTGAACTCTTCAAATCATGGTTTTGATCCTCACTACTTCCTCAATCACATTCCGATGGAGCGAGTCGCCCAGGTTCATATGGCGGGCCCCACGGACTATGGAGACTTCCTCTTTGACACCCACTCTTCCGATGTCCCCGAACCCGTCTGGCAGTTATTTAAATTGATCGCCCCTAAGGTCCGCCATCTTCCGATCCTCATTGAGCGGGACGAGAAGATCCCTGAATTCCGCGAACTGGAAGTGGAAGTCATGAAAGCGGTCTCTATCTTGGAGAGTTCTTATGAAGCTGAACGAAGCGCAGAATCTGTTTAAAAAAAATCTTTTATCGGCGCAAGCAGACCCCCAGGCCCTGGAGTCCCTAAAGCCCATCGGCAAGCTGTCCTTAGAGCAGGCTTTCGAGGTCTATCACCGGGGTTATTTTGCGCGAATGACTGAAGCCTTAAGCAGCACCTTCCACGCCGTGCGCTGGGTTTTGGGAGAAGAACTCTTTCGACATGTCGCTCGCAGATATATTGAAGCTCAACCCTCGATTTCTTATGATCTTTCAGATTACGGAGAAACTTTTCCCGACTTCTTGAAGAACACTCAAGCCACGAAAGGCATTGTATTTCTTTGTGACTTGGCTCGCTTAGAGTGGACACTGAAGAACATGTATTATGCGGCAGCCTCGGAACCCCTCCCCGTTGAGCGTATTCGCGAGCTTTTGCACTCTGAAGATTTCAAAATCCAGTTTATAGAAGCTTTCGAGGTTTTTGAAAGTCCCTATGCGATCTACGATATTTGGATTCGCCGTAAGGAGCCTCCTTACCAATTTGAAGACATCAACTGGAACCATCCGGAAAGTCTGATGATCTATAAAAAACAAAACAAGATCTATGTTCAGCGTATCGACGCCATCGAGGCGCAAATCCTGAGTGAACTCAAAGAAGGCAGTGCCGTGGCTTCGGCACTGGCTGATTTTTCAAGTTTACTCACCCCGGACAAAATTGCTCAGCTTTTTCAAATGATGATGAGAGCAGGTATCATCGAAGACATTATCGTTTTGGAAAATTAAGCGGCTTTGCCATTGCCTTTCCCTATGACCTCGGAAGCCATCGTGAATACCATGTGCTGAAGAGTATGAGCTTGTGCTGACATTTCCTCTGACGTTGCGGCCGTTTCTTCCGCCGCCGCCGAAAAGGCCTGAGTCTGGCGTTCTAAAGAACCCATCGCTTCGTGAATGGCGTGAATCCCCTCTGATTGATGCTCTGAAGTTTCGGCAATTTCTTGATTCAACACGTTCACCTTTTGAACTGACGTGACGATGCCATCCAGGACTTTGTCGCTTTTCTCAGCCAACTCCAAAGAAATTTCTGTTTGAGCGACACTGCTCGTAATCACTGTTTTCACTTCCTTCGCTGCCTGCGCGGATTTCAAAGCCAACCCACGAACCGCATCAGCCACTACAGCAAACCCTTTTCCTTGTTCTCCAGCGCGTGCGGCTTCCACGGCCGCATTCAAAGCCAGAAGATTGGTCTGAAAGGCAATGTCGTCAATAATATCCATGGCCGAGGTGATCTCACCAGAAATCTTCGACATCACCGTGATAGATTCAATCAACTTTTTTACCTCTGAAGCTCCCTGAGAGGCACCGGTCTCTGAGTTCTTGGCTAGATCAGCTGCCGCTTTAGCGCGTTCCTGATTTGCACGAACAATTTCATTCAAATCTCTCACCGCCTTTAAGGTTTCCTCAATTCGCGCCGCCGCCTCCACGGCGCCTTGCGCGACACTTTGGCCTGCATTGGATAACATATTAGAAGCTTCAAGGACCTGCTGACTGGCATCGTTGGTGTCACTCACCGTGCGAGCTAAGAAGTTCATGAGCTTTCCGGCAAAAGTAAAGAAAAGCCCAAAGGCCACAACAAAAGCCACGGTAAAGCTGAACAGAACCTTGTTACGAAATGTCGCTACTGCCGTTTCCACGTCGTCAACGTAAACACCACTTCCTAAAACCCACTTCCAAGATTTGAATTGTCTGACGAAACTGATTTTTGGTTCTGGCTGTGGAGATCCCGGTTTCGGCCAGAGGTAATTTACAAAACCCTCCCCCTGCTCTGTCTGCGCCACCTTCGTAAACTCGACAAAGAGGCGAAACCCATTGGGGTCCTTCATCTCTGAAAGATCTTTGCCATTCAGCTCCGGCTTCATCGGATGCATCATCATGGTCGGATGCAAGTCATTGATCCAAAAATATTCGTTCCCGTTATAGCGAAGTTTTTCTATCGCCGCCAGAGCTTGAGTCTTAGCTTCCTCTTCCGAAATCTGTTTCTTTTCATAAAGTCCGTAGTAATGCTCTATGACTTTACTAGCCACATCCACAGTATTACGAAGCGCCACCTTACGATCCTCGTACATATTTTCACGAACCAACGGAAGAACATAAAAAAGAACGATGCTCCACAGAGGAATGATTGCAACAACTAAAAGAGCTAAGGTTTTATAGCGATAACTACGTGACTTCCAAAAGTGACTCCACATCGGATCCCCCCGGGGCTTAAAGAATCTAGAAAAGCATCGGGAGGCTAATAAAGATTCTGAAGTATTCTACTGGTATTGCGAGGGAGATTTCACCTATTTGCCTCAACTTGAGGCACCTCGATTGGTTTTCACTACGTCAAAAGCCTTGCCCTCCTTATAAAAACAGAGCAAAAGAGTGTTACAATGTTCGCATGGGAGTACATATGAAACAACGTCCTACGGATAACTGCCCCATCTGCTCCACTCAGGAAGAGAAAATCACTGAGAAAATCATTCCTCTTATTCAGAGAAAGAAGTACCCCAAGAACACATTGATCTTCGAGCAAGAAGGCAGTTCCCAGGGGTTCTATTTAATTCACAAAGGAACCGTGCGAATTTCCAAGATTTCTCCGGCCGGGAAAGAAATGCTGATTGAAATTCTAGGTCCCGGGAAAACCTTCGGTGAAGCGGGTCTTTTAGGCCAGGAGAAGAATGCCGATTCTGCGGCGACGTCGGAAGAGTCCGAGATCTACTATATTCCCAAGCAGGATTTCCAACAGATTCTGGCGCAAAACCCGGAGCTGTATCAATCCGTCGTCCAATCACTGATTCGCTGGATGGACAAACTGCACTTGGTCATTGAGAACATCAGCCTGTCCTCAGCTAAAGACCGCGTGTGGTCCTACTTGTGCCGCTTGCAACAAGAGCAAAACAGACCCTTGATCCACCTTAACGGCAAAAAGCATGAGGTCGCGATGATGCTGGGCCTTCGTCCAGAGACCTTCTCAAGAACTCTTTCCGATCTAGAAGCGGAGGGTCTTATTAAAATGAACCACAAACAAATACAGATCGTGAATCGAGACCAAAACACAATATAGAGTGATCCAGATCAGTTTTTCACACAATATCTAGTGATCGCCCTTAAAATGCCGATATCGTTAATGTCATCGGGTGATGACAATGAATATTTACAACTACGATATCGTCTTCCAAGAAGTCCCCAATCACATAGCCCTGGCGTTCTATGTCTGTGGCTGTCCATTGAAATGCCCAGGTTGCCATTCAACAGAATTATGGACAGAAAAGTCTGGGTCTCCCCTTACGCGCGACCTCTTTCAACATCTTTTGACACGATACAAAAACAAAGTGGATTGCGTCCTCTTCCTTGGGGGAGAGTGGCACCAAGAAGAGCTTCTGGGATTCCTCAATGAGGCTCGACAGCAAGAATTCAAAACCGCCCTTTACACCGGGCGCGAGGATGTTTCTGAAGAACTCAAATCTTCACTCGATTTTCTAAAGACCGGCCCCTGGAGGGTCGAGTTGGGGGGGCTTTCTTCCCCCGCGACCAATCAGATCTTTCGGGATCTCAGAACCAACACCATTTTAAATCATCTTTTTCAACCATGATCGAAACACAACAAAAGGAGCAGCTATGATTCGTTTGAGTCCGGATCAGATTAAAAACAAAATTGATTTCATCAATAATTACCTCAAGGCGCAAAATGCCGCAGAAGGCTCACGCCTGGACGCGAATGCCAACGTCACACATAAAAACATTGCGACCCTGGAGGCAGAAATCAATAAAGACATTAATATTCAAATCAATCGGACTCTGGTGTCGAATAAGATTGAATCCCTCTTCGGAGCAGACCTTGCCAAAGAATACCTTCGTCAAATCGAATCCCATGAAATCTATGTTCATGATGAAACCTCTTTAAAGCCGTACTGCGCTTCGATTTCCATGTATCCTCTTTTGTTGGAAGGTCTGAAAGGACTTGGTGGTGAATCCCGTCCGCCTCAACACCTTGAAAGCTTCTGCGGTTGCTTCGTCAATCTGGTTTTCGCCATTTCAGCGCAGTTCGCTGGCGCAGTTGCCACAGTGGAATGGCTGATGTATTTCGATCATTTCGCAAGAAAAGACTATGGCGTCGACTATCTCAAAACTCATCCCGAAATCGTCAACAACCATCTTCAACACGTGGTCTATGCCCTGAACCAACCTGCTGCCGCTCGTGGTTACCAATCTGTGTTCTGGAATATCTCTGCTTACGACGAACACTACTTTAAATCTCTTTTTGGGGATTTTGTCTTCCCGACTGGCGAACGTCCAATCTGGGAAAGTGTAAAAGCCCTGCAAGATCACTTCATGACTTGGTTCAATGCGGAAAGAAAAAAAGCCATCCTGACCTTCCCGGTTGTGACCGCCGCCATGTTGGTGGAAAACAATGAACCAAAAGACAAAGATTTCGCCATGATGTGCGCCAAAGAACTCAGTGAGGGCAATAGCTTTTTCATGTACATGAGCGAGTCCGCCGACAGCCTGGCAAGCTGCTGCCGTCTGCGCAATGAAATCTCTGACAACACATTCAGCTACTCTTTGGGAGCCGGCGGTGTCGCCACGGGTTCAATCAACGTCATCACCATCAACATGAATCGTTTGGTGCAAAAAGGAATTGACCTCAAAGAGACGGTCAACAAGGTTCAGAAGTATCAAGTCGCTTATCGCACATTGATGGAAGAATACTACACAGCAGGAATGCTCAGTGCTTACTCGTCCGGGTTTATCTCCCTCAACAAACAATTCCTCACTATCGGAATTAACGGCATGACCGAGGCCGCGGAATCCCAAGGAATTCGCGTTCAAAATGACTCTCCTTACAAAGAGTTCGTTCGAGAAAAACTGAAGATCATTTTTGATGAAAACCGCAAAGCTCGGGAACTTTATGGTTATATGTTTAATACGGAATTTGTTCCCGCGGAAAACCTCGGCGTAAAAAATGCCCTTTGGGATCGTAAAGACGGACTGAAGGTTCCCCGCGATTGCTACAATTCATACTTCTATGTGGTTGAAGATGATTCCGTGAATGCGCTGGATAAAATGGATCTTCACGGCAAAGAAATGATGCAATATCTGGATGGAGGTTCCGCATTGCACCTGAACCTGGAAGAACGCCTTAGCGCCGAGGGTTTCTACAAACTCATCAAAGCGGCGGCCCGTTCGGGGTGTAACTATTGGTGTGTGAATGTGAAAATCACAATCTGCAACGAGTGTGATCACATCGACAAAAGAACTCTTTATCAATGCAGTCGATGCGCCAGTGAGAATGTCGATCATGCCACACGCGTGATCGGATACCTGAAAAGAGTCTCCGCATTCAGCGCGGCTCGCCAG
>JANJTG010000479.1 GCA_024711265.1 Bdellovibrio sp.
AAAACTGCTCTACACCCACATCCGAAAACTATAATTCGCTTAGTCCCGGAGTGCATACATTTTCAGTTAGAGCTGTTGATAATGCCGGCAAGGTATCCTCTGTGGTCTCAGACAGCTTTAATGTCGATCAATCAAATCCTATTGTCACATTGACGATAGTTCCACCCCTTGTGACCAATCAGACTGCCGCAAGTTTTGCATTTACTGCAACAGATGCCGCTGCGGGAATAAGTCTGATCGAGTGCAGTTTAGATGGCGGTTCATATGTATCTTGTATTAGTCCATATAGTATTATTGGCCCTTTAGGGGAAGGACTTCATTCATTTGTTGTGAGGGTGACAGATAATTCAGGTAACACGGGAATGTCCACGCAGTATCATTGGACTGTGGACATCACTCCGCCCAACCCTCCCATCGTTCCGGCTGATATTGATGGCTCGGTAAGACCTACTTGGACCTGGTCTACTGGAGGGAATGGCGGGAATGGGAGCTATCGGTACAAGTTGGATGATAGCGATTTTTCCACAGGCACCACGGAAACCTCGGCCTTAAGCTACATGCCTACCTCCGATTTAAGCTTTGGTTCTCATGCGCTTTATGTTCAAGAGCGCGATGAGGCGGGTAACTGGTCTAATTCCAGTTACCAGACGATAACGGCAAAATGTTCTCCTGGAGAATATTTTGATGGCGGATCTTGTTATGTATGTTCCGCAGGTTTTTATCAGGTTACTCACAGCCTAAATCCTAGTTGTACGCCAGCAAGTATGGGTTACTTTGTTCCTACGGCTGGCGCGTCGTTTCAAACTGCGTGTACAAATCGACCTGCTAATTCCATTGTCGTTACTTATGGGGTTAGTTCTGCGTTGACGACGAATGCCTGTCCAATTTCTTCAGTGGATAGTTGCGACGTAAATTACGTAGTGAATGGTATTAACTGTAGGCAACTTTGTAGTGCTGGGACATATTGGGACGGCGGTATTTGTGTAAATGTGGGATCAGGGTATTACTCTCCGATTAATAATGATAATCGATACGCCTGCCCGGCGAACTCTCATACGCAGGGTGATCAGGCCGTCAGTTCCAGCGATTGTATTGCCAATGCTGGCTATTACGGTTGTGAGGATGGTGTTTGCGACAATTCAGGACTGGGGTACTATTCGGACGGAAGCAGCAACAGCAGGATTGCGTGTCCACTAAACTCGACAACAACGGGAGTGAACTCTATAAGTCTGTCTGATTGTTTGGGCAATGCAGGTTACTATAACTGT
>JANJTG010000227.1 GCA_024711265.1 Bdellovibrio sp.
ATCATCGACAACAACGTGAATAATCTTGTGATTGAATTTACTGAAGCGCTCTTTGTTTTCCTGATAAAATAATTTTTTAGGCGTCTTTGAAAAGGTTTGCGTGGCTTCGACTAAAACAAAACGATCGACCACAGCATCAAGAACGTTCAGGCGAATCTCTAATAGGTCCAACTCGTCATAAAAAACGAAACAATCATAAATCATGCCGTCAGAGTATCCCCCGAGCCCCGGCAAGACAATGGAAATCATCAAAGTCAAAAGGACTAAGATACCCCTAAGAATCTTAACGACTGAACAACGCCCACAACCAGGGCGTAGGCCACCAGGTTAAAAACGACCAACTGAGTGATCGCAAACTTCCAAGAGCCTGATTCACGAATCTGAACCCCGACGGTCGACATACACTGAAGCGCAATCAGGAAGAAAATCATCAATCCAATCACCGAACTGACCGTAAAGATTTTTTGCCCTGACGAATTCACAGCCGAACCCATCTGCGTAAGAAGGGCCTCTTGTTGAGTGTCTTCATTCGTATCCGTAATATTAAACGTGACCGCCAAAGAAGAGACAAATACTTCGCGCGCCGCAAAGGCCGAAATAAGTCCAACACCCACACGCCAATCCACACCCATCGGAGCGACCACAGGTTCAATCACTTTACCTAATTGCCCGACGTAACTTTCTTCAAGCTTCACATGGGCGTCTTCCGTTTGATAATTCGGGAAGGTCGTTCCCACCCAAATCACCACGGCAAAGGCAAAAATCACAGGCCCCGCTCTTTTCACATAGGACAACGTTCGAGTCCACGACTGACGAAGAAGCACACGCACTTTCGGACGGCGGTAAATCGGAAGTTCCATCATAAACAACGAAGGCTCAGAGCGCGGGATAAAACGACTGACAATCCCCGCCGCAAACGCCCCCACGATGACCGATCCGATGTAAAGAGCGGCTAACGCTGCCCCCGCCTTCCAGGCCGAGTCTCCGTGAAACAAGAAAGCAATAAAAAGCGCATAGACTGGAAGACGCGCAGAACAGCTCATTAAAGGAATCACGAAAGACGTAATCATACGATCTTTCGTTGAAGGAATATTTCTTGTCGCGATAATCGCAGGAACAGCACAAGCAAAACCCGATAATAAAGGCACGAAGGAGCGACCACTCATACCTAAAGCTGAAAACGGACGATCAATCAAAGTGGCCGCCCGAGCCAAGTATCCCGTGCTTTCCAGAATCCCAATCCCCAAAAAAAGAATAAAAATCTGAGGCACAAACACCATGAAGGCCGCAAAACTTGTCACCACACCATTGGCTAAGAAATCGGTCCACAGACTGCCCGGCGCTAAAGACACCACCCATTCATTCAAAGCCGTAAAACTTCCGTCGATATAATCCATAAACGGAGTTGCCAGCCAATAGACTGAGGCAAACAAACTACTCATGATTAATACAAAAAAGAAAAAACCAAAAATCGGATGAAGAAGAACACGGTCCAATCGTTCCGTGGTTTCGACAATTTTATTTAACCGATCTTGGGCATGATCGGTTTTATGACTAAGAGCTTCGCGGGCAATCCGTTCGCACTCTTTAATCTTTTGTTCTTGAAGATCGAAACTCCAGGGCACAGGACGCGTGGGCTTTTGCGTGACGGTCAGTTTTTTCGCTTCAGCCACAATTTCTTTTAAGCCCCCGGCAAGTAAACCTTCAAATTGCAACACCGGACAACCCAATGTTTTCTGCAGGTACTCCATATCGATCTCAATGCCCTCACGACGAAGAAGATCGGCCATTGTGATGACCACGAGCATGGGAAATCCCGTCTCTTTAAGTTGCATCACCAACTGAAGATGGCGGGAGATCTGAGTTCCATCGACGACTAAAATAATACCGTCGATTTTTTCAACTTTCGGATTTTCGTAAATCGCACGAAGAGTCACCCATTCATCCGCACTTTTCGGATGAAGACTGTAAGTCCCCGGAGTGTCCATGACCAGCATATCGGACTCTCCCAAATGAGCCGCCAATTTTCCTAACGAAAACTCCACCGTCGCACCGGGATAATTTACGGTTTTAAAACGAGACCCGGTAAGCCAGTTATAAAGCGTGGTCTTGCCTGAATTCGGCGCCCCTACAAGAGCAATGGACTTGGTCTGCTGAGCTAGTTCTGTTTCACTCGGGCGCATGCCGCTTCCTCATTTCGCAATGCTAGAAAACTCGTATTAAAGCGGATCAAAAGAGGCCCCCCAAATGGAGCACGCCCCAAAATTGTGAGTTTCATCCCCACCCGAAGTCCCATTTCGTGTAGACGTTCCCGAAAGACGTTTTCGCCCGCAAATCCCGTGATTTCTACGGAATGACCTGGCTTTAATTTTGTGTCGAGTAAAGTCATGAATATCCTCTGATCGGTCTTCTCTTAGTTAAAGGCATGCCTTCACAAATGGAAGTTCTTTAAGCCCCCACCCTACAATTGCAAACATACTGAGAACCGATAGGACCATATACCACCTAAACCCCTGGTTTTTAAAGTTTTTTCATCTTTTTTATAAACCCACCCGGGGTACAAACTAAGGTCTGGTTTTTAGGACTTAGGGTTAAGTTCCCCCCTCCAAGACCGATCTGAAGTCTATATGGATTTTAGTATTAAGACCACCCTTGGAATTAGCAGCTTAGTCCTTTGTACGCACCTTCCTGCGAAGGCCTCCGATGTCGTCTATGCCCCGGCTTTCTGCGCCCCCGAACATCTGACGTTAGTGGTCACAAATAAAACCTCTGAGCCCCAGCGAGTATGGACTCAAGTTCGTTTCGAAGACGAAATTCAAGAAATGCATCATGATATAGAGCCCAAATCTAAAGTCTCTCTTCGTGGCTCTGAGTTTCTTGCCACAAAAATGGGCTTCTCGTTGAAGTCTTGGAACAAGAACACTTTGCAAATCACCGCCTCTTGCGAAAACTCCCCAAGTATTCCTTTAAGTGATTTGACGTCATCACAAGTCAGCCATTGGCTGCCGTCCTCGGTGAAAACCGTGAAGATTCATTTGCTCAACCTTTTCTTAAAGTCCAACAAGGTCAAATTGAAAGCGTTTAGCAGAGCGAGTGTCTTGATTGAAGAGAAGGAACTAACCCTTGAAAAGTATTATGATACATCCTCTTTGAAATGGACACTCCCCTCAGAGATCGCGCGCATCGAAATTGAGGGGCAAGAGCGCCTGAACTCCGTTCTTTTTTACGACCAGCAGGGCGAAGAAAAAATCAGCCCGGCACTGGCTTTAAAACCTGTTTCTCTTCCGGCAGATGCAAAGAAAACATATTTCTTAGTTTCAACCAAAGAGTCTCGTCCTGACGAGGCCTTTGTGATTGCACTCGAAGATACACAGATGATTGCAACCGCCCGAGAGCAAATTCGCAATCCTCAATTGGAAAAAATTGTCGTGGCTGGAATTGAGCTGGGTCACGGTGGATTTAACCGTGCTTTTTTAGCCCGTGATAAATCACCTTATTCCTGGTCTGTGAATCGCGTGGATGCTTTTGCGGATTTTGCCCATATTGATTGTGATGGCAGCCCCGATCTGACCGAAGAGCGCCTTCTGCAAAAAATGAACGAAGGCGGTCGGATCTGTTTTTGGCGTTACCGCGTGGTGAAAGAGTTGACCTTCCAAGAGGTCTCTTCAGGAAAACTCAAACCCTAAGACGGAACAATCGAAGAGGCCCCTTGCCCGCGGGTTTCTTCGACGTACACTTTCACTTTTTGTACTCCGTATTGTTTGAACTCTGTATAAAAGTCTTCTGCCAACAAACGAGAAAGCTGCTCGACACTGGTGTTGGTCACCGGCAATAAGATCACTTCATTCAAAGGAAAAACATAAAACCGATCACGGAAAGTGACCTCCAGGGATTTGGCCGTTTTTTTAAACTTCATATCAGGATGCTTCTCGGGCAAAAGCACGATCTCGTCCCACTGATCCAAACGCGCCTTGATAAACTTCTTAAAAACATTGAAGTCGAGAAAATACCCGTCTTGATGAAGTTCTTCCTCACTGGGCGCTTTAATATCCACACGCACCTGATAATTATGCCCGTGAAGACGTTCGGCATGCTTTTCATCAAAAATAAGAAAATGAGCCGCCGAAAATTTAAAATTCTGCTTCGCCAAATGCAACGTCGTCATCCGTCCTCCAGAAGGTACGCCGTACCTTTTTGAAACGCGGCGCTTCTTAAAGCCTGCCTTGATGGGTTCTTTCCCAAAGGTTATATCTGTAGCATGAAATTCGAACTGAAGCAGCATTTTCAAATTGAATCCGCCCGTTTCCTGCCCCATTTACCGGCTTCGCACCCTTGTTCGCGAATGCATGGACACAGCTTTAAGCTGATTTTGACTTTAGTGGGAGAGTTAGACCCGAAAATTGGTTGGGTTATTGACTACAATGAGATTCAAGCGAAGATGAAACCGCTTTTAGAGAAAATTGATCATCGTGTTTTGAATGAAGTGGAAGGACTTGAAAATCCGACCTCAGAACTTTTGGCAAAATGGATTTATGATCGCGCCCGCAAGGAATTGCC
>JANJTG010000480.1 GCA_024711265.1 Bdellovibrio sp.
AACGAGGAAACCATCATGAAATGCCCCATCTGCAAGCACGGTGAGACCAAGCCCGGACTGACGACCGTCACTCTTGAGCGCGGCGGCATGGCCGTGGTGTTCCGTGGCGTGCCCGGCGAGGTGTGCGACAACTGCGGCGAAACATTCCACGACGAAGCCGTGACCGCTGCACTGCTGCGCCAGGCCGAAGAAGCGGCCGCGGCGGGTGTGGAGGTCGATATTCGGCGGTTCGCTGCGGCGGCGTGACCATGATCTTGCACACCACGGAGGTGACTCCGCTGCCGGGCTATCGTCTGTTCCTGCGCTTCAACAATGGCGCAGCGGGCGAAGTTGACCTGTCTGCCGAGTTGGAGGGCGAAGTGTTCGAGCCGCTGCGCGACCCGGCGCTGTTCGCCACCGCGAGCCAGCATCCCGTCATGCGGACGGTGGCCTGGGGCAATGGAGCCGATCTGGCACCGGAGTTTCTGTTCGAGCTGATGCAGACGCAGCGCGGCGAACGGGCTGCATGACCTGACAAAACCTGAGTTCTGCCGCGCCTAGGCCGAGGCTGATCCCCGAGGCCGAAAATCGGGTTCCCTTACCCGGCTGGCGCGGTACCTATTTTCAAGGGGGCGCCACAAGGGGGGGGGGCGAAATTGAATCTTCGAAAAAGCAGGACGTTCACTGAGGTCTTCAAAGGTGGGCTTAGTGATGACGAGTTCCGCCTGAGGGTAGAAGCAGCGCGACGCGCGGCACAACACGAGGCGCTGTCCCTTGCTGGTGCTCTCGTCCCTGATGTTCGCAGCCCCATTTCCGATAGCATCCCGTCTGCGTTTGGAGTGAAGCGTAGGCGGAGCACTGAGGACGCAAGGAAGCGAATGATCGACCGATGCGGCGTCGATGCACATGAGCTCATGGTGCTTGCAATTCGCGTATTTGAGTTTGGAAAGCGCGTAGAGCCGTTCTTCCTTGAACAGCTGATCGAAATGCGTCTTAGCGACGATGATGGGCGGATCGGCAGCGAAGTGGATCCAGGCGGGGATGATAGGCAGGCCGACAGCGAAATCGATCCAGACGAGAATGATGCAAAGATCGACGAATTGTTGTCCCCTGATTTATATGCCGACAGCCAAGGGTGGGCGTGGATGGCCTACACCGCCCTGTCTAAGACGGATCTGCCTAAGTCAAAGCTGATGTTCGGCCTGCAGTTGTGCGAGTTCCCTTCGGCG
>JANJTG010000235.1 GCA_024711265.1 Bdellovibrio sp.
GGGGGTGTTAGCAAGGAACTGATTGATAAAAGTTTGGATTTTCTAGTTGATCAGTTGCAGCCTATTTATCCGCCGGTTTTGGTGATTGGTTTTGGTGGCGATCCGATCGAAGCCTTTGATTACGTTATGTATGCTCAAGAAAAAGTGGCCTCGAACAAGAAATATGCTGCGGTGAAAGTGATGATGAGTTCCACGCATGGGCAAACCTTAACTGAGACCCATATTCAGTATCTTGAGAAACACGGTGGATACATTTCATTCAGTATTGATGGAACTCGTGAGAATCATCTGCGAACTCGAGCCTCACGGGGGGCGGGTGTTGATTCTTATTCTCGGGTTTTAAAAGCCTATGAAAAGGCAAAGGATCGTTTATTCTGTTCTGTTAACGGAACCGTCACTCCCGATGGAAATTTGGCGGAGGATTTGACACATCTATATGACCTTGGATTTCGTACCATCACGATGTTGCCGGTACGTCCTGCGGAAACACAAAACTATGAATTCAATGATCCTTTTTTAGAGGCTTTAAAGGATCAGTATTCGAATCTGATAAAACATTTTAGAACTCTGGATGATCAGAAGCTGTCTGGAATTTTAAGTTCTATTACCAGTGAAGATTATTTCAATAAGTTTTTTAATCGCATTGTTTTTAAAAAGAACTTTCACAGAAAATGTGGTGCAGCCTTCAACTTCGTCTATGTCTCAGCGGAAGGGCAGATCACTCCCTGTGCCAGTTTCCGTCCGTATCAAGGGGAGCAGTATGTGATAGGCCATTTGGATACGGGCCTTGACCTGGAGAAGGTTGCTCCCATTTTTGGCTTTAGCACTCATCATGTGGAGCCTTGCAAAAGTTGTGAGGTTGAATCTGTTTGCAGTGGATTTTGTTTCTATAATTCTTTGCAGGCCACGGGCCGAGTCGATAAACCCTTTGAAAAAGAGTGCCAGCTTGCAAAACACTTGGTTTATGAATTGAGAGACTTCATGGCTTATCTTGAATCTGAGAGGCCTCAGGTTTTAAAAGCCTACAAGGATCATTGCCAAAAGATTGAGGCCTTGGATCGCTCTTTTTTTGAGGCTCACTAAGATTGTTGTCTCGATAAAAGACGTCCGTGTGATAATTTTATCTTTGAAAATTAATTCTAATCGCGTTCTATAAAAAATCTTTTACAATAGAGATGATGAGCAAAAAGAGCAGTTTACTTGGACGTATCGGAATTCTATGTGTGTTGTCTTTTCCCCTTTGGGGGGGGGCAGTTAACTTTAATACCAACAGTATGTGGCGAGCGGCTTCTGATTTTCTGGGGCTTTACGGCGACGGAAGTGACGGAGCGTTGACCATCAATGGTGTTCCCAATGGTCCCGCCAATCCTTATCAGATCAACACCACCAGTACCTATCTGACGGCAGATGCCGCGGTGAATGCGACCTCGGTGACGGTTTCATCGACGGCCGGTTTTGCCGTAGGCCAAGAAATTCTTATCATCCAGATGGTCGGAGCTGACGCCGGAAAATATCAGTTTAGAACTCTGACGGGTGTCAGTGGCTCCGTTCTTTCTTTCTCAGGTGGTCTGTCTTCGGCATTTGCTTCGACCAATAAAGTTCAAGTGGTCCGGGTCATGAAGTACTCTAATGTCACAATTAATTCGGGTGGTTTTTTGACGGTTCCCAGCTATAGTTCTGCGACCGGCACGGGGGGCGTTCTCGTTATGAAAGTCAGTGGAACATTGACTATTAACAACGGCGGCGGAGGCTTGGAAGGTCATGTTTCCGTTGGTGGTGGTTACGGGACCTTTGTTCCTCGAGGATTTGCAGGAGGAGCTGCGGCTAATGGCGATGGTCCCTTAGGTGGATTGGCGGCGAGCAACTCTGGGGGCGGAAGCAACAGTCCAGGCTCCAGTGATCGTTTAATCATGGGGAGTGGTGGGGGTTCTTCGGCAGCAACGGGCGGACGGGGTGGGGGCGTGATCTTAATTAACGCCAATGCCTTGGTTTTAAATGGGGGAATCCGTGCAGATGGACAAACTCCTTCGGCTGGGAATGCTGGCGGTGGAGCTGGTGGGGCGGTTTTCCTGCAAACAAACTCGCTTACAACTTCGGCAACGTGTGGTCAGATTAGTTCTGTGAAGGGAAATCAAGCAGGGACAGGGACTACTGGAGCTGACGGGCGTATCTTTGTAAATTACAAAGATACGTTGGGTTGTACTCCGGCGACACCTTCAAACAATACGACGTATCAGAAGTTCTATCTTAAGTAATGGAATACTTCAGAATTAGGGAAGTCCTTTTAGAGTTGAATTTGTCATCGACAAGTGAGTATGGGGCTCTCTTGCAGAGGGATTTTTTTGCGTTTACAGATCTGGCGGGGGCTGTTCCCCAAAAAATAGTGCAGATCACAGTGCTGAGTCCAGACTTTCGTTCTTCTCGAAGAAGAGCGGATTTTCATTTTCATAAGCAAAAGAAAATTGTGAACTCACGATTTGAGGTGTTGATCGGACGGACCCCCACCGGAATACAAGCGACGGTTTTTCTTTTTCAGGCAGAAGGGTTTTACGGTGATCTTTATAAGTTGATTCATTCCTTGGTGGGGGAAGTGCTTGAGGATTTGGGCTATGTGCGATTGCACGCGGCTCTTTTCTTAGAGAAGGGGCGTTGGAGTCTTCTTGAGAGTCCTCCGGGATTTGGTAAATCAACTCGATGCCTGAGAGTGCTCAAGGAGGGGGGGCAGGTTTTTACCGATGAATATGTTCTCTTTAAAGGTGGCGAAGTTTTTCCCTTGGCCTTTCCCTTATCTGTCGAACGCGGGAATCCTCTTCTGATGTCTTGTGTGGAACATGATGGATTTAAAGAGATGAATTCAAATAAGGTGATCTTGAAGACGAATCTTTTAACTCTGACAGACAAAGGTTCTCTCGATGTTCTTCTTGTTCCGAAACAAATTTTTTTCAGAACAAGGTTTCTATTTCGGGTGCTGTTGGGAGTTGGCAATATTCAAATGATTCATTATCGTGTCAGGGCGGACTCCTTAAGAGGTTTATTCATTGGAGCCTTTAGGAGAGCTTGGGCGGGACTGTGGCTTCTTTTTCACATTCCGGTTCAAACCGTCTCGAAATTATCGCCTGAAAAATATCTTCAGTCTCCACAGCAAGAACTTTCTTCGAGTCAGCTTAAAGTTGATCACTCGGCCCAATAGATCGAATTCGGGGACGGGGCTGTCTTCTTGGTCGCAGTTATATCCTTGAGTGATGAAGAGATGTCCTTGAGCGACATGATCCTTCTGCATATTAATAAGAACATGACAGAGAAGAAGGTTGTTTTTCCTAAAAACAATGATATCGCCGGGTCGCAGATCCCTCAGGGGATTTAGAATGGGAACGACGTGAAGTTCGTCTCCGTCATTGATCAGGGGACGCATCGAGTGGGCGCGAGCTCTGATTTTTATAGAGCCCTTGGTGGCAAGTTCAGATTGAGCCTTCCCGAAATCAAGACGTGCGGTCATCGTTCACAACCAGCGTTGATTGATAATAGGCCAGAGCGTCCTCAGGGAGGCCATCATAGACGATGCGCCCGTGGGACAGAACCAAAGCTCGATTGCAGAGCTGGCGTATCTGTTCCGGCGAGTGACTGACAAAGAAGGCGGTCTGGGAAGAGTCAACAAGCTTAAGAATCCTCTGGGAAATTCTCTTTTGAAACTCCTGATCGGCCCCATCAAAAACCTCATCCAAAACAAGTATGGGAGAAGACTTTGCTGAGATTAAAGAAAGGCAAAGGCGCGCCTGCATTCCGTTGCTATAAAGTCTAAAAGGGGCATCGGCGAAAGATCCTAAACCTGAAAAATCAATGATCTCGTCAGCCATGGCTTGGTGCTGCTTAACATCTTGAGGATAAATATAATGGAGAAGAAGGTGAACATTTTCTCTCCCGGTAAGTTCCGGATAGATTCCCACATTTGTATCAAAAACACTGCGCACCAAACCTTGTGTTGAAAGAGTGCCTCCAGAGGCGCGGTACACTCCGGCAATCAAACGGCAAAGACTTGTTTTGCCAGCTCCATTTTTTCCGATGATGCCAATGCGGTCTCCCTGATAGCTGGAAAAGGAGACTTCGCGAAGAGCATAAAAACGATCCTTCTGATTTGGTAAAAGACTTAATGGATCGCGCAGGGTCTCTACAAATTTATCTCTCAAACTCCACGGTTTGTGGAGCTGAGTTTTAAAGACGAGATCAAGATCTTTAGCCTGAACGGTGACGTTAGAGGTACTGGTAAATTTCATTTTTCCTCCAGCGCCAGGCAAAAAAAGAAATCCCGACCATGACAAGCGATGACAGTGCAGAGATAAAGAGGTGTTCTGGAACCAGACGCCCCTCTAAAACGGCTTCGCGAATCGGGCGAATCCAGTGATAAATAAAGTTAAAGTCAATAAGCCATTGGAAGCTTGGAGGCACAAAGGAAGAGGGGTAAAAAACAGGGGTTAGGAAGAAGAGAAGCTGCATCAAAAAACCGAGGATAAACTTAAAGTCGCGAAAGAAGACTTGCACTAAAGAGCCCAGCAGTGCCAGAGAGAAAGTGCCGATTCCTAATAAGAGCAAACCCGGAACGGCCAGTGGGAGATGACTCCATTCCATTTTTCCCCAAGTCAGGCCAAGGCCAGTGACCAACGAAAAGCCAATCAAAAAATTAATGGTATTGTCGACGAACTGAGCTCCGACCAAGACAAAGGGGCGTAAGGGGTAGGCTCGCAACAGGCGACCTGCATTGACGAGGGTTCCGCAACTCATTTCTAAAGTCTGAACAAAGAAGATCCACGGCAATAAGCCCGAACTCAGGAAGATCAGATAGTTATCGACTTCGATTTTTAAGATCATTTTAAAGGCGATACTTTGCACAGTCAGCAGAAGAAGGGGATTCAGGACGACCCAAATGATGCCAGCAAAACTTTGCCGATACCTGACTTTGAGGCTGGCTTTCGCAGTCACCCATATTTGACGGAGGTCCGACATTGTCATTTAACAACCAACTTTTGAAGTTCAATAAAAAACGGCTTTAATTCGGGAAAGGTCTTTTGAAAATCAGTCTTCCGACGTCGATCGCTCTCAAGGATGTATTTGACGAAGTCGGTTCTTTGGAGATCGAGGTTGAAGTTGGCAGGACGTCGTTGAGCATATTCAATCAAACGCTCCATTTTACCAATTTCATATTCATGAAATCCGGCCTGGCCATCATGCTCTCGATGATCTTTCATAAACTGAAGACAGGCCTCCAGGGGCTTGAGGAGGTCGTGAGGAAGAATATGCACGGAAAGAAAATCGGGATATCTTAGATAGGAAATGTCAAGAATGACCTCGCCTCCGTGGGGACGATGGGTTCTTTTGAGTTGCAATAGCATTTCCAAAAGGCTTTTGAAGCGAGGGACACTGAGTGCATTGAAGGTGCACATGAATGTCAAAGAGAGATCCGGAATCTTCGCAAAGAGATGGTCTATGTTTTTTGCAAAGAGATTCATTTTAAGTCCCGTGCGAATATATTCCGCTTGTTCCGACCAAGTGTCGACGCTGGTGTAGACTCTCATTTTCGCAACTTTATCACGGGCTTCCTGAAGAGAATCTGCAAATTTTTTTACAATGGTCTCTGAACTTCCCAGGTTGGAGTTGATGGCAATTTCCAGATTCTTCTGAGGATGATTTTTGACGTAAGAAAGAATTTTATGAGTGCTTTCTGCTAAAAGAGGCTCTCCTCCAGTGATTCGCAGTACTTTGAGGGTCGGATAGAGTTCGGGCCACCACTTCCAAAAGGCCTCAACATAGGGATTGTCTTTTTCATCCAACGGGGCCCGACCTCGTTCGCGCATCCACTGCATTCCATTGTAGGGATAACTCAAGGGGTAAGGGCCTTCCTGGTCAATTTCTTTTTCCCAAGCCGATGAGATATGAGGAAAACAGTAAAGGCATTTGAAGTTGCATTTATGACTGAAGGACACTTCGAGATAAGAGGGATTCACATTGGCATCCCAGGGAAGTCCTTTGAGTTCATCCAAATAAGGTTTGGCCCAGTAATCATTGGATTTAATAAAGCGATCACTGAGATAATCAGAGCCTAGATTTTCGATATTCCAACAGTACTGACATTCGGGCGGACGTTGGCCTTCGAGCATCATCCGTCGTTGTTCTTTTTTATATTGAGTATTGTGAAGAGCACTCGGGGAACTTTTGAGCTCTGCCAAGGGGATCGTATGTGTATCAGGATGGTGGCAAGAGTGGGTTTGGCCGGTCTGCAGATGGATGGTAACTTGTTTCCACTTCGCAATACAAAAACTCGGGGATACCGAAGCGAGATCTTTTTTAATCCTTTTTATTTCATCCGAAAACGACACAGAGCCTCTATCTGAGAAATTTCAGTTAAAAGTCTATTCTACTTCCAACTTCTTAGAGAGAAAAAGCAAATAGTTCACAGCAAGATCATTTTGAGTTTTATCAAGCAGAGCGGAACTTCTTTCTCGTAGTCGTGCAAGATGTCTCACAAGGTCTTCCTGGGGAATCTGACTGAGTTGAGTATAAAGTCCCCAGACCTCCCATTTCAGAACAGCCATAAGGATGTCGCGGGCTTGTGGAGTCCAATTTGCGTCCGAAGGGGCCAAGAAACAGAGATGATTAAAGAGCATAGCGTAAAGAGGGGGGATCTCAGCGTCAAATAGGAGGTGCAGGGGACGTCCTGAGGTTAATTTG
>JANJTG010000513.1 GCA_024711265.1 Bdellovibrio sp.
CGTTCTTTTTTGATTGCCGGGTTATCGGGAACAGCCATAGCGACAAAAATGTTATAACCGTATTTATTGCGAGCTACGATAAGACGATTTAAGTTTGTCGTATTGGGGATGATCTCATGGTGAGCTGAATCCAGAAAGTCACTCACCCGCGAGACACCGTTAAAAGCCACATATGACGAAATCACAAAACCTATGATTGGTAAAAGGGCTACTCCCAAAAGACGCCCACGAATTCCTTTAAACCAAGATAAGACGCTCATTATCTTTCCTCCAATTTGCACACCGAAGCAATTTCTCGGTACAACATATGGGAAGCTTTAGATCCGTTTTGAGATTGGATCGCATTTATTTGATTCTTTCTCAATTTTATATGGGATCGCATATTGTTGTGTCATACCCCATATGATTTTCCACCTTTACAAAAGATTTCTGTTATTTCCCATACAAATTACCGGAATTCATGATTATCCTCATATTAATCTTGATCCCATAAACCATACTGCAATCATGAGTCACATGAATAAACTAAACATCTTGCTTCTTACACTCTTTGGAATTGTGATCGGACTAGGCTGCTATTCCTTCATCTATGCAAAAGGTTACTCCTACCTCTCTGACGATCCAAAGGCTTGCGTAAACTGCCACATCATGAAAGAGAATATGGACTCTTGGATAAAGTCCACTCATCACCACGTGGCGAAATGTAACGACTGCCATCTGCCACACAACATTGTTGGTAAATACGCCGTCAAAGCCCTGAATGGATTCAATCACTCAGCGGCATTTACCCTTCAGAACTTTCCGGATCCCATTCGGATCCGCGAACACAGCTTGAAGACGGTAAAAAACTCTTGTCTTAGCTGCCATCAGCCCATGATTCAGGCCATGAGTCACGAAGGCGGAACTCACAACGAAAATTCTAACTGTTTGCACTGCCATCGCAGTGCCGGACACGCCAAGTAGGAGACACCACTATGAATAAACCAAAATGGATCTTTGCTGCTGTCGGTGGAGCTGCAGTGACTACCGTCCTGCTAACTGCCCTTCTGGTGAACATCTTTGAACGCAAAACGGAATCAAAAAATCCGTTTTATCGAGTTGTGGAGATCAATGATGACATTGATGATCCCGCAGTATGGGGAAAGAACTTTCCTCATCAGTACGACACCTATCTAAAAACCTCCGACATGAGACGCACGAAGTACGGCGGCTCTGAGGCTTTGCCTCACGTTCCTACGGATAAAGACCCACGCTCTTCCGTATCTCAGCAAAAACTGGATGAAGATCCTCGACTCAAAACAATGTGGGCGGGGTACGCGTTCTCTAAAGACTTCCGTGAAGAGCGCGGTCACGCTTACATGCTGATCGACCAAGTTTTCACTGAAAGACAAAATGTCGTCAAACAACCCGGCACCTGCTTGAACTGCCACGCATCGACATATTTGCTTTATAAAAAGCTGGGTGATGGCGACATCACCAAAGGTTTTGAAGAGATGGGTAAAATTCCTTACAAGGAAATCGTTCACTCCGTAAAACATCCGGTTTCTTGTATCGACTGTCATGACCCTTCAACAATGGCTTTGCGTATTACTCGTCCGGCTTTCATTGAGGGGATTCGCGCCTTCAAAGCCACTCAAGGGATCAAAGAGTTCGACGTGAACACCATGGCGACTCGACAAGAGATGCGCAGCTTTGTTTGCGGTCAGTGTCACGTAGAGTACTACTTTAAAGGAGACAGCAAACGCCTGACTTATCCTTGGGCGAAGGGTCTGAAAGCGGACCAAATGCTTGAGTACTACAAAGAAGATGGCCACAAAGACTGGGTCCATGCTGAAACCGGAGCCAAAGTTCTTAAAGCGCAACATCCTGAGTTTGAAATGTTCAACCAGGGAACTCATGCCCGCGCCGGTGTCGCTTGCGTCGACTGCCATATGCCTTATCAACGTATCGGTGCGATGAAAATCACAGATCACCAGGTACAAAGCCCTCTCTTGAACATCAACAAGGCCTGCCAAACTTGTCATA
>JANJTG010000522.1 GCA_024711265.1 Bdellovibrio sp.
TACGCGCCGGTGACGCTGGCGATCCGGGTGGGGAAGTCGCGCTTGAGCAGCGCCGGCAGCAACACGTTGCCCACCGCGATCCCGGCGCCGATCACCGCGGTGCCGACAAAAAGGCTCCACGCCGGCCCCGCCGAGCGCAGCGCCACGCCGGCGGCGAGCAGCACCAGGGCCGCGAACAGCGCACGTGCCAGGCCGAAGCGGCGCGCCAGCCAGGGCGCCAGCGGCGACACCAGGGCGAAGGCCAGCAGCGGCAAGGTGGTGAGCAGGCCGGCGTGCGCGGTACTCAACGCAAAGACGTCCTGAATCATGCCCAGCACCGGCGCCAGCCCGGTGATCGGCGCGCGCAGGTTGGCAGCGACCAGCAAGATGCCGATCAGCAGCAGCACCGCGCGCGGAGCGGTGGAGAGGACGGGGCGGGCCTGGCTCATGGGGGCATCCGGAAAAACGTGCGATGCCGGCAAGCTTACGGATTTACCGTCCGGGAGTATCTGGATAGATTGCCAATTAATCTCCAAAAACAGCCACGCCAATGCTCCTCGATGCCTCCTTGCGCGATTTCGACCCCGACCGCATCCCCAGCCCGGCGATCGCCCTGCGGGTCGAAACGACCCGGAACGACAACGAAACTCCGGTGCACCAGCACCGCAAGGGGCAGCTGGTGCTCGCGCTGCGCGGCGCCATCAGCTGCGAGGTGCCCCATGCGCTTTGGATGGTGCCGCCCAACTGTGCGGTCTGGGTGCCCGGGGCGATGCCGCACAGCAACCGGGTCACGCCCAACGCCCGCATCTGCCTGCTGTTCGTCGAACCGGGCGCCGCCGCGCTGCCGCACAGCTGCTGCACGCTGGCGATTTCGCCCCTCGTGCGCGAGCTGATCCTGCACCTTGCCGACCAGCCGCACGAGTACGCTGCCGACAGCGCCACCGGCCGCGTCGCCCGCGTGCTCCTCGACGAGTTGCCGAACATGCCGGTCGAACAGCTTCATCTGCCGGTCTCGGACGAACCGCGCATCCGCCACATTGCC
>JANJTG010000531.1 GCA_024711265.1 Bdellovibrio sp.
TGAGATAGGAAAACGCCTGAGAACTCCACGAACTCTCAACCTGCCAATGTTCCAGAAGTTTTTCCTTAACTACAGGGTTTAGTGCCAAATCCTCATCGAAGGGCCCCCCTGGAAGAGCCTTGAGCATAAAAAACGTAAGCGCCGCAAGGACCCCCAGCGACGCTATGATTTCAATTATTTTTTTTAGGACAAACCGAAACGCGTTCTCTCTCAAATGTCATCCCAATTTTCTTTTCCCACGATCTCCGTGTTCACTTTCACGGGAACAGCTTCCGCAAGATAAGGGAAAAGATCTTTTTTGTTGCCGTACAATTGTGAATACACGTAAGCATTAGAAACCACACGCTTGACGTAGTTGCGTGTCTCCAGGAATGGAATATGTTCGATGAACTCATCCGTTTCCAAATTTCCGAAGCTGACCAACCAGTTTTTCACACGATGAGGCCCCGCATTGTAGCCCGCCGCCACCAAGGGAATCGTATTTTCAAATCGATCCATCAGACGTTTCAAATATCGTGAACCGTACTTCACGGATGTTTCCGGTTGCAAAAGCATTGGCGCTTTAAATTCTTTGTCTCCAAGCAACGTCGCCAGTTTGTGACCCGTAAACGGCATCACCTGCATCAGACCCAAAGCTCCCACCGGCGAAATAGCGTCTCGACGATAGTGAGTCTCTGCACGCATGATCCCCCATACCAATTCTTCGGGAACGGTAAATTTTTTCGTGAACTTTTCAACGTACTCGGAATAAGCTCTGGGATACGCAAACTCCCACAGATAACGGATGCCATCCACACCGTGGGCGGCACGTTGTCCTCCAAAGTTGATTTGTGCAATATATGAAGAACGATTGAAGTGTCCTGCCGTATTGTACTCGCCCATCAAAGTGTGCAAGTGTTCACGGTTAGATGTCTTTCTTTCAATATCATAAAGATCCCAGCGCGCCCATTCATTCTCTCCCATGATCATCATATCGCGGGCGCGTTCAAAGCGCTTCATCAATGCAGGGCTTGAGAATGTCGCCACTTTTTCTTCTGA
The DNA here is from genome assembly GCA_024711265.1 of Bdellovibrio sp. GTDB lineage: Bacteria > Bdellovibrionota > Bdellovibrionia > Bdellovibrionales > Bdellovibrionaceae > Bdellovibrio. The sequence goes on from JANJTG010000531.1 coordinate 1,039, forward strand.
AGAATCCGGCACTTCATCTCCAGAAGCCACCACATCCACGGACTTCATATCGGGGTTATCTGCAGACTCGGCCTCTTCATTTTCGCCTCTTTCGTCATCGGCAGAGTATTGAGTCAGAATTAAATTTTCCTCTGATTCGCTTTCATCACCACGATAGTCTTCTTGAGATGCAGGCATCAAGAACTCACTGGCTGAAAAACGCGAGATCACGCGTGGCTGAGTGGGAAGGGAGGTTAAGGTCAATTTAGGAATTTTGATCTCTTCCATTTTTTTAAGTCGTGCCTGCGCCACGATTGAGTAATAACCCATCAAAGCATCTTTTGCGAGACTCTCCATCATCGGCTTGGCTTGTTCCACCTTCCCCTGACGGAAAAGACTCATCGCCATCCAATAAGTCACTCGATCTTGCGGGAATGACTTCCACGCTTTT
>JANJTG010000371.1 GCA_024711265.1 Bdellovibrio sp.
TTCTTTGACATCATCAACAAGCCCACAAAAGAAAAAGTTTTTTGAATTCAACATGGCGAGCGCTCTTTGCCGGATATGCTCAGAAAGATACCCTCCCCCTGTCATTACAAACTTAATATTTGGATAATCCCCAAAACGCGAAGCAATATCCAAAAAGGCGTCGGGAGCCTTTTCCTCAGAAAGACGCCCAGAAAAACCCACAACAACATCATCATCTGAGATACCAAGCTTACGCCGCACCTCTTCTGCACCCCTCCGTGGATAATATTCTGACAAATCAATCCCACTGCTCAGTTTAAAAATTCGCTCGGAACTCCAGCCAATGCTTTGGAACCACTCAACAACTTCTGAATTCTCCGCAACAACGAAGTCGAAATACTGACGATACCGACTGTGGGAAACAACGTGACCAATAGTATTAAAAAGAAAGTCCACAAAAAGAGTCTTGGGCGATACTTCCTTCAGCTCCGGAATCATTTCATAAAATTCAGGACTCCCTCCAAGCACCACATGACTCGGCTCCCGACTTTTCAAGAGATACTTCACAAAATCACAAAACTCGGCAGGCTCCAGGAAGTTTGGAAGCATATACAACTCGTCAGTCCACTTCTTTACCCACTCTTCAGCACTTCCAGCCCTGCCATCCTGTGGCTTTGTAGTGATCACAACCACTCGCCTATCTTTGCTCCTAAGGAACTTAACAACTTCTGTTACAAGTCGCTCCGCCCCCCCAACAAGTAACCACGGAAGAACTAACATAACGGTCGATTCTTCCTTCTGCTCTAACATTGATTTAAAAAGCGATGACTCAGACAGAGGATTAAATATTTTCAACTCCTTGGCCTTTACAGATCGATCAAAAGCCTCAGGCGTAATTAGTGAAGCATTACGATTCAAGATATACTTTAGCTGATCTTGCAGACTTGGATTATCACTTGAATGGCTCAGCGAACCAGAGGGATGTACGCGATAAATCAGCAGGGGCTCCTTTGAGATATTACGTACTCTAGCCCCCTGAGCGACAGACCTAATCCAAAAGTCCCAGTCTTCAGCTATATGATCCTTTCCAAGCCCAACATCAAAAAAACCACCAACTCTTTCCCACATTGATTTTTTAAATACCGCGCAAGTATGTATATGATTACCAGTCACCATAAGCCTAAGGTCAGGATACTGATATATATTCCCTACCCCCGACTGCGCCCCCACGAACCTCAGACTAGTCGATACGATGTCGTACCCAAGGGTCTCCATCATGTAGATAGCTTTTTCAATATATGTTGACTCCAAGGCATCATCAGCGTCTAAACAGCAAATATATTTAGTTTTAGCTGTTTCAATTCCGAAATTTCTGTTTGATCCAACGAGATGACGCCCGTCCCTGCTGTAGATCTCGACGCGTGCGGGTGGT
>JANJTG010000042.1 GCA_024711265.1 Bdellovibrio sp.
TCTCTATCATTGGGGCGAACACTTCAGAACTTCTGTTGATGCCAGGGGAAACAAATACATTTAAGTGGGAGCCAAGCAAGCCTGGCGTGTACCCATTCTATTGTACTGATTTCTGCTCGGCGCTCCACCAAGAGATGCAAGGATATATCCGCGTGTCGGCAGGGGGCTCATCAACTCCGCTAAAATTCAATCAAGGAAAATAACGGAGTCACGAAGGGGGTCGGTGAAAATCGGCCCCTTCGAATTTAGAGGTATATATGAGTAATAAAATGATTCGAATTATTCTTCTTGGCAGTATGATTTTGTTGGGCTTAACAATGGTTTTGCCTCTTTGGGATATCGCTATTTTTGCTCCTCAATACCCTGAAGGATTGAGTCTGCAGATATGGTTGAGCAAGATTTCCGGAGATCTTAACAACATCAATATTCTCAATCACTACGTGGGAATGAAGGCGATAACTCCGTCTGACATTCCGGAGCTGGTATATTTTCCTAAACTCATAATGGGAATTTTGGCAGTTGGTGCATTGGCGTTGGCGTGGCCCCATATTTTAAGCGTCGGTCTTTATTTCCTCAGTTTTGCCGCATTTTCCCTGTTTGCTCTGTATGACTTTTGGAAATGGGAATACGACTATGGTCACAACCTGAGCCCTGATGCCCCCATCAAAGTTCCAGGAATGTCGTATCAGCCGCCGCTATTCGGCAGTGAAACATTGCTGAATATTTCGATTTACTCTTACCCGGCGGTGGGAGGATGGCTTATGATGGTATCTTTCTTGGCCGTGACCTATATTCTATACGTCAAGGCCCGAGAATTAGGGAGATAGATCGTCATGAATAAGTGGTTTCGAGCTCTCGGTGTTGTGCTCTTTTCTTTTATGTTTTTGTTCGGATGTACTGAGCAGAAGGTTGAAGAGATTCATTACGGAAAAGACTACTGTGATCATTGCAAAATGCAGATTACAGACAAGCGTTATGGGGGGGCGATACTGACGACGGAAGGAAGAACTTTAAAATTTGATTCTATTGAATGTTTGGCCGAGTCGAAGCATTCCTTGAAGGATCATGTTAAGGAAGTATACTTTGTCGACTTTGAAAGCTCACAGTTGCTTCCTCAAAGTAAGATCCAGCTTTACAAAAACGAGAGTATGCACGGTCCCATGGGGACGCGTATCCAGGCTTATTCAAAAGAAATGAGTTTGCCAAAAACGAATCTTGATGAGGTCGGGCGATGATTAAAATCGCCCTCATCGTCTCTATTCTAAGTCTTTTCAATACGGCTTTTGCCGACAGTCGCATGATGGAAGTTTGCGATCAATGTCAGTTTAAGACGGTCAAGGCGGCCCTTGAAAAGACTCAGAATGGAGATGTGGTTTTAGTCAAATCCGGAGTTTATAAAGAAGAAACTCTGGAAGTCACCAAAAGCATAAGCCTTATTGGGGAACAGGGCGCGACGATTCATCATCTGGGAGACGGTGATACCATCGCCATTCATGCGCCGAATACCACGATTAAAGGTTTAAAAATTATCGGTTCAGGGAAAAGCACTTACCATGATTTTTCTTCCATAAAAGTTTCCAACACTTCGGGGTGTATCATAGCCGAAAATGAGATCTTGGATTCTCAATACGGTGTAATGATTGCCAACTCCACTAATTGTATCGTGAGTGGTAATAAAATCATGACCACGTCCATCCCTGTGGATTTGTTAGGAGACGGTATTCATTTATGGAAAACCTCTGATTCGAAAATCATGAAGAATATCGTTCACGGGCATCGCGATGGAATTTACCTTGAGTTTGCTCAAGTCGGCGAGATTTTTGACAATACGATCACGGGAAATCATCGTTATGGACTGCACTTCATGTTTTCCAATGACAATACCTTTCGCAACAACACGTTTAGCAAAAACGATGCGGGCGTTGCCGTGATGTATTCAAAAAGAATCAAAATGCTAAATAACGAATATGCGGACAATAAAGGAGCGGCCTCCTTTGGTCTTCTTCTTAAAGACATTACAGATTCAGAAATCGCCGAAAACGAGTTCTTAAGAAATACAGTTGCGATCTTTATGGAAGGATCAAATAGAAATAATTTCTATTCCAATCGTTTTGACAAGAACGGATGGGCTATTCGATTGCTCAGTTCTTGTGATAGCAATATGTTCCAGGGAAATGCGTTTTTGGACAACACCCTTGAGATTGCGACCAATTCTCAATTGAATCTGAATACTTTTAAACAGAACTACTGGGCTCAGCATAAAAATGTCGACTTAAACCAAGATGGCATCGCGGATATGCCCTATCAGCCAACCAGTTTTTCATCTTATCTTCTGGAGAAATACAATATAAGTATTCTTCTTATCGGTACACCTGTTTTGAAGTTATTGGACTGGGCAGAACAGATGTTTCCGGCTCTTTCTCCCGTGAGTCTTCGGGATCAGGAGCCACTGATGAAACACTCATCTGGGAGCATGAAATGATAGAAATTATTGACCTCAGTAAATCGTACGGAGAAAAAACAGTCTTAAATAAACTCAATGCCAAGTTCGAAGAGGGGATGATTCACGGCATTCTGGGGCCCAATGGATGTGGAAAGACGACCTTGATAAAGTCAATGCTGGGTCTTGTGCATATTCAAAATGGAGATGTCCTGCTTGATGGGGTTCCTCTAAAGAGCTGCCGGGAAAAAGTTTCTTGGCTGCCTCAACACCCTGAAGCCCCTCGGAATACCACTCCACAAGAGCTTTTTGATTTTATCGAGGATCTGCGTGGTGAAAAGGCAGTCTTTAAAGAATCTTTGATTCGCGAATTTGAATTTGCAAAAGAGTTAGCAAAGCCTCTCAAGGCCCTGTCTGGCGGAAACTTTCAAAAATGTTTTTTGATTGCGACTTTGATGTTCGATGTGCCTTTGATTATTCTAGATGAACCGACGGTCGGACTGGATCCCGTGGCGGCGGCTCGCTTTAAGAAGATCCTGGCGGAGCGATCCAAAACAACAACGATCCTTCTGATTTCGCATATCACCAGTGAAATTGAACAGCTTTCTGATAAGGTTCATTTCCTTTTGGAAGGTCAGTGGGCTTTCAGTGGTCACGTCAAAGATCTTGAGAATCAAACGGGGTTTGAAGATTTTGAAAGCTCCATTGTTCACGTTTTGTCTCAACGAAGAGAGGCTTACAGTGAAAAAGTTTAATACTCTTTTTAAATATGAATCAGTAGCTTTGGCGAAAAGTCGCTGGTTGTGGATCTATCTTATCGCGTTTAATTTGATTCTTTTCTCGCTTCGTTACTTCAGCAATGATCCTCAGCAGCTTTTTGTGAGCACCATGAATTCCGTTTTGTTCTTTCACTCTATTGGACTGCTTCTTTTTTCAACGTTGTCTTGGCAGAATAATTCAGAGTTTATTTCACTGATTTTGACTCAGCCAATAGAGCGGAAGACAGTCTTTTTGGCGCGACTTTCTTCATTCTGTTTAAGCATCGGAATATCAACGGGTCTTTCCCTTATCTTGCAGATGGGAGCGTCTTTACACTTGCATGAAAGCGTTCGTCTTCTTGTCAGTCAGACTGTCATTGAGATCATATTTACAGGAATAGGTTTTCTTTTGGCTATTCAGATTCAAGACCGTTTAAAGGCGATGGCCATTGCCGCTGCGGTTATTTTGTTGTTCTGTCTTGTTTTGGATGGTTTGAATCTGTGGATTATTATCAACTATTCGGCCTATCCTTTAGAAAAGCTTATTCTGGGTTTGAGTTCTTTAAACCCCTTGGCTCTTTTGAAATATCAGAATTTAGCCAATGATGAAAGTTCTCTGTGGATTGGTTATGCAGGACTTTTGCTAAGAAGAGCCTGGGAAACGGGCTTCATAAAGGCCATCAGCAGCTTGGCTTTATTGTTGTGGATTTTGACTCCGATCTCAGTGGCTTGGATGAGATTTAAACGCAAAGACTTCTAAGAAAGCTAAGAAGCTTCTAGAGCCTGTTGAATTTTGATTCGAATGATCTGACTTTCGGCTTCTGTGGGGGGCTCACCCCATTTTTTAATGAAATCGTCAACGGCGCTTTTATACGCGATTTCAATCTGCTCTTTTTTTATCTGTGCGGCGGAGGATTCGACCGTTTTTTGTGTTTGCTGAAGTTGTTGAACAACTTCTTGCACCTGACGGTCGTGAATGGCTTGAATCTCGTGGTATCCGTGGTGGGCATTGACGATGAGTAGTACTCCAAAGACAACAGGGGCGTATATTTTCCGGAACGTGTTGTAGGCGTCAATCTTGGTTTGAGTTCGGAGGGTAAGACGCACTTCTTCAGCGTGACTATTAAATCCATCTCGCATAACTTTGAACATCAAGTCTGGAGGGATCTCTTTATCTTTAAGACCCGGAAGATTCCAGGGTATTCGGGCCCATTGAACAATTTTACTGTTCTGAATAATCCAAATACGATCCATCATTTTACGGAAAAGGCCCACGCTGCGGGGATCGTGACTTTGTCCCCAAGTTTGCAGAAGACCCTCTTTAAGAATTTTTTCTTTGATAATGAGTACAGTGGATTCTTCAAGGCGAGCATCCTTACTTTCAAAGATCCAGCGATCAACGGTATTTTTCGAACCAAAGAGGACGGTGCCAAGTTCGATGGCGTATCTTTCGACGGCTTTTTCAGAGGGAAAGTTTTGAATTTCGATATCATTGACGAGCTTGCGTAATTTTCTTTTACGCATCCATGAAAAGTCTTTACTGAAGTCTTCAAAGGAAGATCCCTTTAAAAGGATCTTTTCGTGGCTTGAGTCCAGTTGTTGAATGATGTCACTGATGGTCGGTAAAAAGACGGACTCGCATCGCAAGGCAGAAGCCTCTGCGACCCAGGTCGTGCAGAGGACGATTGCCAATAGAAATGAGGCGATACGAGTCTTTAAATTCACGTTATTCTACTCCAAGGCCACAGCGGCCGAAAGAAGTGAGCGACGTGTATTTTCAATTTCTTTGAGAACAAGTTCGGCGTCCCCGTCAGACAATCCGCCCACGATTTGACCGACGTTTCCGGCACTCATTATCAAAGGCCCGATAAGCAGGGCTTTAGATTGACGTTGCGTTACTCCGTAGACGGTGATCGCTGCACCCGCAGCTTGAGTGATCTGAGCGATCAACTTATTTTTAGATATGGAGGTATCTTTTTCGGAATAAGTCGTGAGTGTTTTTCTGACTTCTTTGAGAGAACCATCCAGTTGTTTGAGAAGAGCCACCGTGGCCTTATCTGAAGTCGCTGAAAGAGCCCCTTGGACTTCGGCTTCAGCACCGTTAAGTTTTTCTGTGAGATCTTTCAGATCTGAATCTGGTTTCGCCTTTTCGCCCGCAGCACTGAGGCCGCTGGAAGATGCGGAAGTCAAGATCGCAGCCGCACCAGCAAAGAAGCCAAGGATGCCAGAGCTGCTTCCACCTCGTGAGCTGAAGGAAAATCCGGCAATGGCTGAAAGTCCTAAGCCTACAGCGGCACCTGCGATGGCAGAGCCATTCAGGATGCGTCCACTGCTGTCTCTTTTTTCAATGTTCTCTTTTGCCGCAATCAGGGCTTGATCCAATGCTAAGAGATCTTTTTTTACCGCCATAATATTCTGTTTTGCGGTACGAATTTGTTCATCGCCAATTCCAGCGGTTCGATCCGTTTGGGCCATAGCCACATTTTGCAAGCTGAGAGTGCCAGCAAGGGTCAGGGACAAAATTTTGAATGACATGGATTTCTCTCCTTTTTAAAAGGAAGAGCAAGGTGGGTGCCAGTCCATGAGTCCCTGAAATAGATTAAACGGTCTATTAAGGACTCTGAGATACTTGGGATGCCGTCCTTCGCGAAGGCCTGTCAACGATCTGTACGGGATTCCGTGTGTTTCAATTTGAGACGACTCTAAGATTTTGCAAGGGCTTTTTGGATATCTTCAATCATGCTTTTGGGTTCATCTTGGGGGGCATACCGTTTGATCACTTGACCGTCGCGACCGATTAGAAATTTTGTGAAATTCCATTTGATCATTTCAGTTCCCAAAACACCTGGAGCTGCTTCTTTGAGCCATTTATAGACGGGATCTGCCTGGTCTCCGTTGACTTCAACTTTTGCCATGACTGGGAATTGCACTCCATAATTCAGTTCACAAAATTGTTGAATCTCTGGGTCGCTTCCGGGCTCTTGTGCTCCAAACTGGTTGCAAGGAAATCCAATGACGGCGAAACCTTGGGTTTTGAATTTTTCATACAGATCTTCGAGCCCTTTATATTGGGGAGTGAATCCGCATTTGCTGGCCACGTTGACAACCAAGACCACTTGTCCTTTGTATTTTTCAAGAGAGATCGGTGATCCGCTCGCACTTTTAACAGAGAAGGAATAGAGATTTTTATCCATAACTGCTCCTTGATGGATGTCTCGCTGTGCCCTTTATGATCTAAAAGAAAAGAGCTTTTGTCATGGGGCTTGTCCTTTGGTCCAGCGAGGTCTCATAGTGAGAGTGAACTGATTTATTAAAATATGAGAAGAATTTGTGAGTTTCTTAAGGATTCTAGCCCTAATGCCGATAAATCTAAGCATGGGGATGATAAGGAACTTTCGGTACATTCTCGGTTTACAGAGGCGCTCCTGGTTATTCTGGAGCGTTTTCTGCTTATCTTTCCAGGTTCAGGCGGGCCCCTGGGTCGGTACCTCTTATTGTACGCCTTCTTTTCAGAACTGTTTAAAAGCCCACCCTGGTAGCACGCTCTGTGGTCAGGAATACGAAAAGTGCATGAAGAGTTCTGGCGGAGTCATCGAGCGAAGTGATGGAACATTCACTCAGATGTATCACCCTGATAATTCACAATTCAAAAAGTGCCAAGCTCAAGGGCTGACCAGTGGGACCCGGGCTTTTGATAGCTGCATGAGGGGCACCTCTGGTACAAATACCACGAACACTTCGGCCCGGTCTTCGCCAAACGTATCCACTCCCGTGGCTCCAGCTTCTGAAGAACCTGCCGAGACTCGCCCCAATGACGACTCCAGAGAGACCGAGAGGACCCAAGGTGAAAGTCAAGAAACGCAGGCTTGCCAAGGCCAATTTGGGAACCTCATTGAAAGATGTCAGCAGGATTCTCAGTCGGCGATTTCTAGTTGTGATGAAAAAAATGATGGCGGTATGAACTCTGTTGCAAGCACAGCTTCCCAAGTGGCTTTGTTGATGGGGCAACAGACCTCTTCGAGTATTACGGCAGCCTGTTCTAAGATGGCGGATTTAAGTCAAGCGGCCAATGCCGCTTTAGCTGCGTATCGTTTGAATTGTCGATCGGCTCAGGAGTCTTGTTTAAGTTCTTGTGAACAAGCCAAGGCATTCGTCATTGAAAAAGCCGCCACGTGTTTTCCGGATCTGAGTGGGGCGCAACTGACCTCGGCGATGTCGAGTTATCACTCGGCGATTGATGGGAATTTGAACTCTTGTCGGTCGTTAGAATCTAAGATCAGCGAAGCCCAGCAGGCGATTCAGAACTATGGATCCACTTTGGCAAATGCTTCACAGTGTGCGGCTTTGACGTCCGGAGACCCCTCTCGTTCTGTCGCGGAACTGTGTCGGGCCACTCCAAACTATCCGGGGTGCAACCCCGCGGCCCCTGTGGATTGTTCTAAGCCAGAGCATGCAACAACCAACAAGATATGTATCTGCTCTAAGAATCCTCATGATCCGTCTTGCACGGCTCAGCAAAAGGCCGGGGGAAATTCTTTAGGCGGAAGCATTGATTCCTCTTCAAGACTGAACAATTCGTCCAGTGAGTTTAAGGAAGATATTCCGGGCCTTCCTTCCATCACGCCAGGAGCTTCCGGGAGTGGTTTTGGGAACTCGATCGATGGTCATCAAGGAGGGGCTCCATTAGGTGGAGAAGACGGGAGCGGACATGGTGTGGCTGGTCTTGCCAAGGCGAAGGAAAGTGTCGGTGAAAAATTGTCAGGCGATACTTCAGGAGTCTATGGAGGCGGCGGAGGTCGCTATTATGGCAATGGGTCCTCGGGAGGCGATGCAGTCGCAGAAGGCTCCTATCGTCGATTCCAAGGCGAAAAAGGATCTCAAGGGCCGGACTTAAAAAAGTTTTTACCAGGAGGTCCGTTTGATCCTAAAAGAAGTCTTTCTGGCATAGGAGGAGTTGATGGGATCACGGGGCCTCACTCCAATATCTGGCAGAAGATTCAAAATCGATATAGGGCGCTGAGTCCGACTTTGATGCCTTAGTGTCTCAAATTGAGATGGAGATGTAAGAGAAGCCGTATATATCTTAGTAGGAACGTATTTTTAAGTATTCTCGTATTTAGTCCGATACGCGGGCTATGGGGAATCTTTCTATTTTTGTAATTCTATTATTCTTCTCGCTCAGCTCTTTTGCGCAGATGTCTAACAATGAAATAATTTGTAGGAACAAGATCGCCAACAATGGGAAGTCCTATGATGACTTCAATGATGCGCAAAGAAATGCGGATTACAATAAGTGCATGGCAAGTCTTTCAAAATCCACTTCTCCGAAGACTAAAAGATCGACTGTCGGCGCAACGAATAATACTTCCGGAGCAAGTAATTCCAGCACTCCAAAAGCGGCTTCAAACATAGAAGAGGACCCTTGTAATAGTGCCTGTCCGGTAAGTCAGTGCGTACGGGGGAGTGACGGAGACTATCAATGTGTGAGTTCTCCAGAGGTTGAACAAGAAATTCAGAGTCAAAGATCTACAGACAATCAAAATAGTGAGAGTTGTGTGGCTCAGTTTAGTTCGCTGATCAATGCCTGTGAGCAGGAGGTTTCTGCTGCAACGGCAAGTTGTGATGAAAAGAATGACGCGGGGATGAACAATGTTTCTGGCACAGCCTCTCAAATTGCTTTGATGATGGGGCAACAGACGGCCTCTAGCATCCAGGCGGCCTGTTCGAAGATGGCGGATCTTTCTCAAGCGGCGAATGCGGCTTTAGCGGCATATCGAGTGAATTGTAAATCAGCACAAGATTCATGTTTATCTACTTGTGAGCGGGCGAAGAAATTTGTCGCGGAAAAAATGGGAACTTGCTATCCTCACTTAAATAGCATGGAACTTAGCAGTGCATCGTCTAGCTACCAAAGCGCTATTGCTGAACACATCAACGTCTGTCGTTCCCTAGAGACAAAAATTAATGAGGCTCAACAGGCGATTCAAAACTATGGCGTCACGAATGCCAATGCGTCTCAGTGTTCCGCCTTGACGTCCGGGGATTCAGCAGTCACAGAACTGTGCAAAGCCAATCCCAAATACCCCGGATGCAGTCCGGCAGCTCCCGTCGATTGTTCTAAGCCTGAGGTCGCGACAACCAACAAGGTTTGTATCTGTTCTAAGAATCCCCACGATCCAGCGTGTTCGGTGGCACAAAAAGCCGGAGGCGATAATCTTGTGGGAAGTATCGACTCTTCTTCTCGATTAGGAAACAAAGCCGATGGCTCTGAGATGAGTGGAGATCTATTTGGAACTCCCTCTATCAGCCACGGGACGCCAGGTTCAGGTGGTGGTGATTCGATTGACGGCAGTCAAGGCGGAGGCTCTGTCGGTGGTGGCGGGGGTGGTTCCGGAAGCGGGCCCTCAGCTGCGGGCGGCGGAGTCGCGAGTGAAGATTCTGTCGGTGTAAACGGTGGATTTTACGGCGGCGGTGGCGGCGGTCGTCTTTTTGGTGGCGGCTCTGGCGGCGAGGGTGGCGCTGTGGGTGGTTACGGTGGTGGATTTACAAAAGGTGCGATGTCTGGTGGGCCTGATTTGAAAAAGTTTTTACCTGGAGGGCAGTTTGATCCCAAGCGAGGAGTGTCGGGTTTTGGAGGCCCTGATGGCATCACCGGACCACACTCTAATATTTGGCAGAAGATTCAGAATCGTTATCAAGTTATGAGTCCCACTTTGCTTCCTTAGTGTCTCAAAGTGACTCGAAATTACGATGTCGTAAAGTAGTCCCGACAAAGGACCGATACGTTCCTCAATGGGAATGAGATATTGGTGCTTTCTGAAATTTTTCTTCCTTCTCGCGGCAGTACTCATTCTGCCAAATTCCTTTTCCTATGGTGGCGTCACCTGTGGCCAGCAAACTTGTGGTGCCGGCGCCTATTGTAAGACACGAGTCGACATCATCACAAAAAATACAATTTATGAATGTGTTGGTAGCAGCAGCACCGATCTTCTTTTAGAGGGAACTCCTTGTGGGGCCGAAAGGTGTGGCCCTGGATATCGTTGTAGCTCCGAAGACAGCGGAAGCGATGAAGCCGCCGCCTTAAGGTGTGTGCCGAACGCCTCTGTGGCTAATTGTAAGGTGACGGGATGCCCCGACGGAGAGGCTTGTTATGCCGACAATAACGAAAGAACTTCTTACTCCTGTCGTTCTCGACATACCTCGTCGGATGGCAATTCCGCTGAAAATTGTTTTGCGACTTATGATCGTCTTTTGCAGGAGTGTCGCGCATCTGTCGAAGAGACGTCACATACCTGTGATGAAAAGAATGACTCGGGTATGAACAGCGTGGCCGGTACGGCGTCGCAAATCGCTTTGATGATGGGTCAGCAGACGGCCTCTAGTATTCAGGCGGCCTGTTCAAAAATGGCGAGCCTTTCTCAAGCAGCCAATGCGGCATTAGCGGCGTATCGTCTAAATTGCAGCAACTCAATTTCAAGTTGTCGTTCGGCCTGTTCTGAAGTGAAGTCTTTTGTTGAAAAGAATGCATCTTGTCTTTCCATGGCCAGTGCGGAAAGCACGGGGGCCGTGATCAGTCAGATGCAGGCCCCCGCCGAGGCTGAACTCAATAAGTGCAACAACTATCAATCCAATGTAAGTCAAGCCACGCAGGCGATTCAAAATTACGGAGCGACCTCCGCGAACGCGTCACAGTGTGCTTCGTTAACTGCGGGCGACTCGCCTGTATCTGAATTATGTAAGGCAAACCCAAATTATCCGGGGTGCAGCCCCGCTGCTCCTGTCGACTGTTCAAAACCAGAGATGGCAACGACCAACAAAGTCTGTATTTGCGCTAAGAATCCTCAGGACCCTGCCTGTATGTTTGCGCAAAAGGCCGGTGGTGACACGATCGTTGGCAGTGTTGATTCGTCGTCGCGATTGAATAACAAAGCGGATGCGAGCAGCATGGGCGAAGATCTGTTCGGAACGCCTTCGATCAGTCACGGAAAACCTGGTTCAGGTGGTGGAGAGTCGATTGACGGAAGTCAAGGTGGAGGTTCTGTCGGTGGTGGCGGAGCGGGCAGTGGATCTCCTGCAAGTGGAGTAGCAGGAGGTGCGATTGCTGGTGAAAACTCTGTCGGTGTGAATGGTGGATTTTACGGCGGCGGTGGTGGTCGACTTTTTGGCAGTGGATCGGGCGCTGGCGGTGGTGCTGTTGGAGGTGGTTATGGAGGCAGGGCTTCAAATGGCGCTGTACCAGCGGGGCCAGATTTAAAAAAGTTTTTACCTGGCGGACAATTTGATCCCAAGCGGGGAGTGTCTGGCGTGGGTGGTCCAGATGGAATCACCGGACCACACTCTAATATTTGGCAGAAAATTCAGAATCGGTATCAAGTGATGATGCCGACTTTACTTCCTTAGTATTAAATCAACTGATGTAAACTTTCGATCACTTGTTTTCTGAGTGGAGCGTCCACTAAGACTGTGAGACTCATCGCACTGAGCATGATCTTGTGGGTCGCAAGTTGTCTTTCCGAAAGAATACTAAGGACTTTTTGGGTAATTTCTGGCGATGTCGCGCCGGTGCAGGTCAAAGTGACCGTTGAAAGTTCTGCGCCCTGCAAAGAAAATTCGTTGTGATTCTGAACTTCTTTTTTTGCGGCTGACATAATTTCTTGAGGACCTGTTAAAAGAATTTCTGTCATGCTCTGGTTTGTTTCGCACTGAAGTAGCTGCGGGAAAGCAATTTGCTTTTGATCAAAAAGACGCTGTAGGTTTTGCAGAGCCTTCGCGGGATTTTTTTCTTTGCAAGAAATATTGAGGACTATTTCGTGAGAGTTCAGGGAAAGGGCCTTACAGGATTCAAACATATTTAATCCTTTTTTTACGAGAGTTCCATCTGAAGTTTTATTAGAGGCGGGTCCAATGTATAAAGTAACGTCGCGAACTTTTGCCAGCTCGACGGAGCGATAGTGAAGAACTTTGGCTCCCCAGAAGGTCATCTCCATCATTTGATCATAGTTGAGTTCTCGAAGGGGGCGCGCGGTTTTCACAATATGAGGGTCCGCTGTAAAGACAGCGGGAACATCTTTAAGAATCTCGCAGCGTTCTGCTTTGAACGAGGCAGCCATAGCAACCGCAGAGGTGTCAGAGCCCCCTCGCCCCAGAGTCGTGATCTCTTTGGTCGCGGGTGAGACCCCTTGGAAACCGGCAAGGATAACGACTTTTTCTTGGTGTAAAGACTCGTCCACTCGTATCGGCTTCACGTCTTTAATGAAGGCATTGACATGAGAATCATCCGTAAATATTCCCGCCTGACTTCCTGTAAAGCTGATCGCGGGACACCCTAAATCATTCAAAGCCATACTCATCAGCGACATACTGATGCGTTCGCCCACAGTGAGAAGCATATCCATTTCCCGACGTTGGGGATGTTCTGAAACTTGGTTGGCGAGATCGATCAAAGAGTTGGTGGTTTTTCCCATGGCGCTGACAACGACAATCAAAGAGTTCTCTTTTGATTGCGCCGCAATCCGAGCGGCGACAGATTTGATCTTCTCGGGATCTGCGAGGGTTGCGCCACCGTATTTTTGAACGATCAGAGGTTTCATTCCAATGCAACTTTCCGATTCAGTTGGTGTATGAACGATGAAACAATTTGTCCGGCTCCTTTGGGAACGCGAATAAAGTGTTTATCCACTTGGCGAGGAATGTATCCTAAATAGAGCTCGGCGTTCAAATCTTTTAATGACTTTCTTGTCACTCCCAAATGGTCCGCCAAGGGGGAAAGATCCGTCCCGCCGGGGACAAGAACAACGTCGTAATCCAAGGGATCCATTTTCTCTAGGTCCCGAAAACCATATAGATTTGGCGCTTTTGCGATCAGCATTGCGGCCAATATTTTGGGAACATATTCTTGAGTTTCAGCGGGAAGAGCATCGAGTTTTATGAGAGACCAGTAATCTTTGGTGCCGTACTTTTTAATCTGACGACGAAGTCCGTTTTCGCCCATGTTATAGCTGGCAGCGACCAAGTACCAAGATCCGAATTCGGCATGAAGATCTTTAAGGTAGCGAATGGCCGCCAAGGTACTTTTTTTCAGGTCACGGCGTTCATCCAACCACCAGGTTTTATTCAAACCATAACGAGTTCCTGTGGCTTCAATAAATTGCCAAGGTCCCACGGCGCTGGCGTGGCTGATGGCGTTTGGAGCGAAGCCACTTTCGATCATCACCATATAGGCGAGATCCATGGGAAGACCGGCCTTTTTCAATTCAGCTTGAATGAAGGGCATATACTTGTAGGACCGCTGCAACCATTCGCGAAACCACTTGTTGCTGCGAGGCCCTTGAAAGTAGGCGATCCATTTACTGACCTTTTTGTTGTAGGTGACCGGCAAATCAAAGATGAGATTATCGGATTGTACATGCCTTGACTGAGACGTGAGAGTTTTTAGTTTTTCTTTCAGCGTGAGGGCGGGAACAGGGGCTTCCTTCGGCGTCTCAGCTTGCGCGAATAAGGAAATAGAAATAGAAAAAAGCAAGACAACCCACGTTCTCATAAAGACAATTATGAAGCCGATTCTTTGACACTGTCGACAAAGAACTGACAATACCCTGGCACCATCGACGAAGGTCAATGCTCGGTCAGATCTAAAAAAACTTGAGTCCAAGATTTTTTTTACCTACGGAAGTCCAGGAAGGAACTCTTTTCCTAGACGAAGATCCGTCCTGTCAAAAGATGGCACACGCCTTGCTGCTCTACAAAGTGTGGAGGAGTGTTCATGGGAGTAAAAGGTGTATATACAGCCCTAAGTGGTGCGATCGCGCAAAGTACAAAGCTGGATACGATCGCCAATAATTTGGCCAATGTGAACACGCCTGCGTTCAAACGCGACCAGCAGCTTTTTCAAGAATATTTGACGGCCAACGAGAAACAGCCGGAAACCATTCAGATTCCTCGCGATGTGGCCTCGATTGAAAGCTTCTATAATATGCAGGGTGGAGACAAAAGTTATGTCGATGCCAAGGGCACCTTCACTGATTTTTCGCAAGGGGGCTTGAAACCTACGGGAAATGCCTTGGACGTGGCCATTGATGGAAAAGGATTCTTTGAAGTTGCGACTCCGGGAGGCGTGCGACTGACAAGAGCTGGAAATTTTACGTTGGATGGTAATGGTCAGTTGGTTACCAAGGAAGGTCACCCAGTTCTTCGTTCTGCAGAGCCGGGAGCGGATCCCGCATCACGAGTCATTCGCTTACAAGGAACAGGTGCTGTGACCGTAGCTGACAACGGGGATGTTTTTGAAGGCACAGAAAACATTGCAAAGTTGTCTTTGGTCCAGGTGAATAATCCGGATTCTTTGCAAAAGATGGGCGGCTCTCTTTATGGTTTTAAGGCCAACAGCACTCCTGATATGTCGAATGTGAACAATCCCAGTGTCAAACAAGGTTTCTTAGAGACATCCAATGTCAATATCGTGCAAGAAATGACAGACATGATTTCCACCAATCGTGTCTTCGAGAGCACTCAAAAGGCGATCAGCGCCTATGACCAAATGGCTGATAAAATGGTTAACGTGGTGGGAAAAACAAACTAGGCCATGAGGGCCTTTGAAGAATATTAAATAAGCGACGGAAGGATTCCTAGATGCTTAAGAGCTTGAATACAGCAGCAACTGGCATGGCGGCCCAACAGACAAACATGGATGTGATCGCCAATAATATCGCCAACGTTTCTACAAACGGATTCAAAAGATCTCGCGCTGAGTTTGAAGACCTCATGTATCAAACTCAAAAAGAGCCTGGCACGGCTTCTGGGTTGAATGCGTATTCTCCGAATGGAGTTCAAACCGGCCTGGGAGTTCGTACGGCGGCGATTCAAAAAGATTTTGCTGGTGGTAACGCTCAGGTGACAAAAAATCCTTTGGATTTGCAAATTGAAGGTTCAGGTTTTTTTCAAGTTCTCACTCCCGATGGTCAGATGGCCTACACTCGAGATGGAGCTTTCAAGAAAGATCCTAACGGACGTTTGGTGGATAAAAATGGAAATGTTTTGCAACCGGAGATCACGGTTCCACCTGATGTTTCAGGAATTGAAGTGGCACCCAGTGGTGAAGTGCGCGTGATCCAAGGGCTGAGTGATGCCCCACAAACGATCGGACAGATTGATTTGATTAACTTCGTAAATCCTGCGGGCCTGAAGGCACTGGGTAAAAATCTATTTTCACAGACACCCTCCAGTGGCCAAGCCATTGCGTCTCGTCCCGGCCTCAATGGAACGGGTTATTTAGCGCAAGGGCAGCTTGAGGCCAGCAATGTGAATATTGTCGATGAGATGGTGAATATGATCACCTCTCAACGCGCTTATGAAACAAATTCGAAAGTGATTCAGGCATCAGATCAGATGCTTCAATCTATTAATAGCTTGAGATAATTGATGAAGAAGTTTTTTGTAGCACTTTTCTTTTTGACTCCTTACGCCTTCGCAAGGCCGGAGGTCTCTATTCCCGGAAACATTGAGATTTCCCAACGCGAACTTCTGCGCTTGGGAGATGTTGCTGTGGTTTCAGGAGGGAATGAAGAACTTCTTTCTTTTTTGGACAGCATCGTGATTCGCCAAGACGCGCGTGAATTGTTATTGTCTCAACATTTGAACTCTCAAGAGATTTTGACGAAGGTGCGCGAGTCCATGAAGTCTCAAGAGGGGCTCAAAAAGCTGAATCCCGCGTTTAAAATCCCATCGCAAGTTAAGGTGAGTTTTTCTTCGACGCCGATCTCGCGGCAGGAAGTTGAAAGAAAAATTCATAATACCTTGAAGGCTCGATGTAACGAGTGTGAATACAAAGTGACAATTCAAAGCACACCCGTTCCTTCTCAAAAACAATGGGAGCTCGATTTTACGCAGCTATCAGCCAAGGGTGGTTTCCTTTTGCCGGTGCGTGACGGAGAGCAGCGTCAGTTAAAATGGATTTCCGGAACAATTCGAGTGTCCCAATTAACCCCCGTAGCGACTCGATTGATCCTACAAGGAGAGAGGGTGCAACCCGCAGACGTGCGCATGGTTATGACCGATGTGACGTTCTCCAAGGATGGGGTGCTGCGAGTGGAAGACATTCAAGGCCAATTGGCCGCCCGCTCTCTTCCCGTTGGAAGTCCTATTTGGACTTCTGATCTCAAACGTGAACCGGCAGCTAAGAGGGGACAGATCGTTAAGGCCATGCTTGGTGATGAGGATTTTGAAATCTCCGTCAACATGCAAGCCGAGGACAATGGCTTTGTCGGAGATCTGATCAAGGTAAAAAATCTGGAAACTCAAAAGGTTCTCTCTGGCCTCGTGATTGAAAAAGGTGTGGTGAAGTTGCAATGAAAAATATCAGCGTAAAAACCTTTGCTGTGTATGTGGTGATTCTGTTTTCGTTTACGGGCTGTGCCACCATGAACGATCTCTTTGACTCTTTGACAGATCCCCCTCCCAAGACGTCTTTGGAAAATATTAAGTCGGCACCTCGTTATTCAGACAGTCAAAACTTAGGAGTTCCCACGGATCGTCAGTATAAGCGCATGACTCGCAATCGCATGGAAGAAGAATCCGACGTTGGCAGCAGTGCCGGTTCCACGTGGGTGATGGAAGGCCAAGGGGCTTACCTCTTTGCACAAAACAAGATGCGTAAAGAGGGCGATCTTTTGAGTGTCAAATTAGATGGCCCTGCTATGAAACAAGTTGAAACTAAAGTTTCTGTGATCAAGAAACTTTTGAAACAACTTGAAGAGCAGCAGCAGCAACAGGAGTTGAATAACTCGTTGGCGCAAAACGGAGAGGCGTCTCGTGCTCCCGCTTCTGAGCAAAAGAAGCCAGAGCCTGCGAAGACCGAAGAAAAAGATTCGGAAGGATTGGCGGAAGTACAGAACATTCCTACGCGTTTGGTGGAAAAACTGGCTGACGGAAATTATCGTGTCAAAGGTCAGCAACCCTTCATGATTGGAAAGCGCGAGTACAAGGTCATTGTTACAGGCCTTATTCGCCCTGAAGACTTTAACGATCAAGGAATTTCCTCAGATAAACTTTTGGATCCTCAGTACGATGTTGTCAGCATCAGAAGGAATACACGCAATGAGTAGATTTTTTCAGATTCTCGTCATAGTTGCGCTATTTATTTTAGGTTACTACGAAGGGGCCAATGCGGCTCGTTTGAAAGACATCGCCAGTATTCGCGGTGTTCGGGAAAATCAGTTGATCGGGTACGGTATCGTCGTGGGACTTAAGGGAACCGGCGATGGGAAAAATGAATTCATGAGTAAAAGTGTCGTGCGTATGTTCGACAAGCTGGGGATGAAGTTAGATTCTCCTGAGTTTTCAAGTAAAAATGTGGCCGCCGTAATCATCACGGGAACCATGCCCGCCTTCGGGAAAGCGGGTAATCCCATTGATATCACGGTCAGTGCGATTGGAGATGCATCTTCTCTAGCTGGGGGAACTTTGTTGCAAGCCCCTCTTCGTGCTGCGAATGAACAAGTCTATGCTGTGGCGCAAGGAAGCATCGTTATTGGCGGCGACGGCAAAGATCAACATGGCACTTCGGGGCGCATTCCCAACGGAGCGATCATTGAGCGGGATATGACAGCCGATTTTGCGACTCGAAAAATGTACCGTTTGACGCTGATCAATCCAGATTTTACGACGGCGGCTCGCACAGTTCTTACGATTAACAAAGAACTGGGTGGACACTATGCCTCAGCGAAGGATGCAGGTACCATTGATATCATTACACCGTTTGCTTATGAAAACAGAGGCGTTGAACTTCTGGCGACGATTGAATCTATCGATATCAATCCGGATATGAAAGCGCGTGTGGTTGTGAATGAGAAAACCGGCACGATTGTGATTGGTGATAAGGTAAAAATTTCGAAGGTGGCGATTTCTCACGGAGCACTATCTGTGAAAGTGGGAGATGGCAAAAAAGGCGGCGAAGAAAAAGTGGCCGTTCTTGAAAGTGGCGTCAGTGTTGGGGAACTCGTGCAAGCACTAAACAAGCTGGGCGTCTCGCCTAAGGACCTGATAACTATACTTCAGTCCATTAAATCAGCTGGAGCTTTGCACGGGGAACTCGAAGTATTATGAAATTTGTGTTTCAAAATGACACAGCATTTAATAGAATTGTAAATATAGTTTCAGACACATGGATGTGTTTGAAACGCGGGGAGGGTGAGGAAGAGATCGCGAACCATGGAAGGTCAAGAGTCAAAAGTTTCTCGCAGGAAACAGGAGCAATAGGTCAGCAGGCACCAAGGATTGGTGAACACGAGCCGAAGCTACACTCTAAGAGTCAAGTGCAGGATGCACATGATTCTCCGACTCAACTCCCCTTTTTTTCTCTTCTTTCGACGGACATTGTGGCGCTTGAGGAAAGAGGGACTCTGCAGAGAGTCCACTCTTCGAACAGTCCTCGCGCGCCGAAGTCCTTCTTGGCATCAGTGTTGTATCGCATTTTTTCTTATGATTAATATAGCCTTTATTTTCAGGCGCTGCGGACCATGAGTGGACTCTCTCCAGAGTCCCTCTTACCTCAAGCGACAACGAGAGTAGCGGAAACTATCGGGGGGCTAGCTGGGG
>JANJTG010000544.1 GCA_024711265.1 Bdellovibrio sp.
GCCCCCGGAATTTTTCGTCTTCGTGGCCATCGGCCTGGCCGCGCAGCTGGTGGACGGCGCCCTGGGCATGGCCTACGGCGTCACCAGCTCCAGCCTGCTGCTGGCCTTCGGCCTGCCGCCGGCGGTGGCCAGCGCCAGCGTGCATGCGGCCGAAGTGGCCACCACCGGCGTGTCGGGCCTGAGCCACGGGCTGTTCGGCAATGTCGACCGCCGCCTGATGTGGTCGCTGGTGCTGCCCGGCGTGCTGGGCGCCGTCGCCGGCGCATTGCTGCTGAGCTGGGCCGACTGGGCCTGGCTGCGGCCGCTGGTGGCGGCCTACGTGCTGGTGCTGGGCCTGATGCTGGTGTGGCGCGCCTGGCGCGGCCAGCGGCGCGCGCCCCGGCACGGTGGCAACGTGCCGCTGGGCCTGGGCGCGGGTTTCCTCGATGCGGTCGGGGGCGGCGGCTGGGGCCCGCTCACCACCAGCCACCTGATGGCCCGGCACCTGGAGCCGCGCATCGCCATCGGCACGGCGAACGCGGCAGAGTTCTTCGTCAGCCTGGCCGTGTCGGCGGTGTTCCTGTTCACCCTGGGCATCAGCCACGTGCACGTGGTGCTGGGGCTGCTGGTGGGCGGCGTGGTGGCGGCGCCGTTCGCGGCCTGGCTGGCCCGGCGGGTGCCGGCGCGGCCCATGATGGCCGCCGTGGGCCTGATGGTGGCCGGCGTCAGCGTCTACAACCTGCTGCGTTGATATCCTTGCGGGCATGACGCCCGCCGCCCTGTCCCACCTCGACCGCCTCGAAGCCGAGGCCATCCACATCCTGCGCGAGGTGGCGGCCGAATTCCGCAACCCGGTGATGCTCTATTCGGTGGGCAAGGACAGCTCGGTGCTGCTGCACCTGCTGGTGAAGGCGTTCCACCCGGCGCGCCCGCCGATCCCGCTGCTGCACGTGGACACCGGCTGGAAGTTCCGCGAAATGATTGCATTCCGCGACCGCCGCGCGGCCGAGACCGGCGTGGAGCTGCGCACGCACACCAACCCCGAGGGCAAGGCCCAGGGCGTCAGCCCGGTGACGCACGGTGCCACGGTGCACACCGACGTGATGAAGACCCAGGCCCTGAAGCAGGCCCTGGACCAGTGGGCCTTCGACGCCGCCATCGGCGGGGCCCGCCGCGACGAGGAGAAGTCGCGCGCCAAGGAGCGCGTGTTCTCCTTCCGCAGCGCCCAGCACCGCTGGGACCCGAAGAACCAGCGCCCCGAGCTGTGGGACCTGTACAACACCCGCATCCACAAGGGCGAGAGCGTGCGCGTGTTCCCGATCTCGAACTGGACCGAGCTCGACATCTGGCTCTACATCTACCGCGAGAACATCCCCGTGCCTTCGCTCTACCTCGCCGCCGAGCGCCCGGTGGTGGAAC
>JANJTG010000342.1 GCA_024711265.1 Bdellovibrio sp.
AAAATCAAAATCTCCAGATCTGCAAAAGATCTATGATCACATCGAAGACTTTGGTAAATCAGACTCCAACATTCTTATTACGGGAGAAAGCGGATCGGGAAAAGAGGTTGTGGCTCGTCTGGCTCATCATCATTCGTCCCGTCGGGAGGGACCCTTTATTGCTATTAACTGCGCCGCGATCCCCGAATCCCTCTTCGAAGCAGAGCTTTTCGGGGTCGTGAAGGGAGCTGCGACCGGAACACTGCCGCGTCAGGGACAGATTGAGCTGGCTCATCGTGGAACGCTGTTTTTGGATGAAATCGGTGAAATGCCTATCGAAATGCAAGCGAAGCTATTGCGTGTTCTGCAAGAGCGTAAGGTGCAAAGACTGGGTTCGAATGAGCCTCCGAAGTCTGTTGATTTTCGCTTGATCTGCGCGACTAATAAAAACATTGAAACACAGATTCAAAAAGAGAAATTTCGCGAGGATCTTTACTATCGTATTAACGTCGTGAACCTTGTGGTGCCTTCTCTGCGTGAAAGAAAAGGGGATATTCCCGAACTGGCGTCGGCTATCATACAACAGCTTTATCAAAAACGAGGCTGGAAGCTTCGCACTATCAGTGAAGAGGCGATGTCTCGTTTGATTGAATACAACTGGCCGGGAAATATCCGTGAACTTGAAAATAAAATTGAAAGCGCCTGTCTTTCTGCGGGAGAACGTTTGGTTTTACTTCCGGATGATTTTCAATTTCGTAATCGCAGTTCGGTTCAGTTGGTTTCTGTGCCATCGTCAGAGGACCCGTTTAAGCGTTTTGAGCAGATGAGTCTGAGGGATGCACGGGAAGCTTTTGAAGCGGAGATGATTCAAAGAGTGATTCAAAGCGCTCTTGGAAATAAGTCAGAGGCGGCTCGACGTTTGGGAGTTTCGCGCGAAGGTCTCAGAAAGATACTCAATAAGAAGGCGGCTTAGAGAAGCTCTAAAAGTTGCCGCCAACCTGCAACCAGCAGTTGGCGACTTAAAATGAGACCTCAATAAAATTCACATGTTAGCTGTTGGTCATAGACTTGCTTTGTTAAGGGTTGGCGCAAACGCAATTGCGCACAACCTTAACAAGGAGAGTGTTATGAGTAAGCAAGTGAATAAAGTTCTCAGTGTCGGCGTCCTTATCTATGCTTTTGTTTTGGCCGGATGTCAGGCCGCCAAAGAAGACACATCATCAGCGACGTCAGAAGTACTCACTGCAGAGAAGCCTTCGCTAGTCATGGGGGCTGTGCAAGGGGTGATTGTTCAGGTCGGGCAAGGTCTGGCTGGCCAGGCTGTCGTGCAAAACGGCAAAGTGGTTCAGGGAAAAATTCAGGCACAGGCGAATCTTGTGAATCAACTTTGTAATGAGCACGCGATGCCGATCGACGAGCAGGGAAACTATCTTGATACGCAGAGTCCGGATTATCCACAAAGACTATTCTATTGTAAGCTGTCGGTGGCAGAAGCATCAGGGGACTCCATTCCGGGATCTTTGCACACCATCAGAGCCATTTCTTGCGCGATTGAAAAGGCCGGAGTGGTTTTTGATAATCAAGAGCATCAGGTCACTGTCGTAGCGGACGCAAGTTGTTTTACGCCGTCCCAGCTTGCGAATATGGGCGTGGGAACTATGGTGGCGACGGTTCGCGCCTCCAAGCCGGCGTTCTTTAACTCATACTACGACACGGGGATTTCCATCACGTCGCAAGAGTTTGGAACATATCGATTGGCGGCGAAGGTTTCTGGTACAACAGTCGAGTTTTTAACCGAGGATGATCAGTCGGCAGTGAGCCCGAATAAATCAGGTGCGAATGCGGCAAGTTTTGATCTGTTGACCGGAAAGTTGCGCTTTGAAAGTCGTTCAGATCGCTTTTTGTGTGCCGAGCAGAGTTCATGTGGTTGGTCTCGTCATGATCGAATTGTAGCTCAGGTGTCGATGACCAATGGTGAAATTACCGGGGTGTCACAAGTGGAAGGTATTGCCAGTGATATCTATAATAGTCAGATGTATAATGGATCTCAGTTCGCAGCTCGCATTGCCACCATCAAAGGAAACTTGAATCAAGGTCTGAAGACCCGCTACTACTATGCCTCTACTCAGGTGGGCGATGATTTAGCGGATGCCTCAAAATATGTTGAAGTGGCGAACAACCGTTGTCATACCAATGACTCCAATGTAGGAGACTGTGGAGTTAATACGGGGATCGAACTGTCGCCTCAAGGCGTTTACTCCTTCGGTCTTCATCCGGCGGCTCAAGCAACATCGCCCGCCGCTTGGGCGAATCAACTTGTCGGATTGAAGTTTGATAGCGTGAGCTTTGCAGATGTTCAATAAGACATGAGATGTCTGAGGCCGGGATTTATTCCCGGCCTTTTTTATAATCCAGAAAACTCTTCACTCTTTAAATCCACCTCGCCATCGCGACGGGGAATTCCGCCTTCGGTGAGATGAGCCCGAATCACCTTAAGATCCTTCACGGAGTTCTTAGTGACGGTAAATTGCAGAAGCCAACCTATGCGTCGGGGGCCTTCAGGGAAACCATCAAAGACGAAATTCCCTAAACTCCAGATGATCTTTTTCCCTTTGTATTCTGAAAACTTCTGAGTCACATGGGGGTGACCACCAACGACGATGCTTGCTCCATTGTCGATCATGAGTCTGGCTATTTCAATTTGACGCTGATTCGGTGATCCTTCATATTCCCATCCCCAATGTAAAAAAGGAATGATCACATCGGCCCCTTGTTTTTTTACTTCGGCAAGATCATGCAAGACCTGATCGTCTTCGATCCATGCCAGTCCCGGGTTTTCACTGGAGGCTTCAAATGAGCGAGGTTTGAAATCGTTGTAAGCGAGGACGGCGATCTTGAGGCCATTTTTTTCGAGGTATAAAGCGCGATGAGCTTCTTTTAGATTTTTCCCACCACCAAAAGAATGAATCTGATTTTTTTTCAAAACTTCCAGGGTCTCAAGAAAGGCCTCTGTGCCATAGTCACCAGTGTGATTGTTGGCAAGGCCGACGGCATGAAATAAACCCTTCAAGACTTTGATGCTGGAGGGGTGTGCTCTGAAGGTCACGGGTTTTTCTTTTAACTCTTGGCCTTTGGTGGAAACAGGGCATTCCAGATTGCCGATGGCAAAGTCGGTTTTCTTTAAGTCTTGGCGAAATTCTTTAAAGGGATCGCCTCCTTGTTTGATATATTTTCCGGGGTCATCAGCCAGCATGATGTCGCCGACAAAACTCAAAGAGACCTCTTGAGCGAAAGACGAAAAGCCAAAAAGCATCAGTGTTGAAAAAAGAAGTATTTTCATCGGGCCTCGCACCAATATTTCATCTCGGCTTCCGTTGCCGGCTCGTAAACAGTTTGTTCCCCCGTGATGTTTTCATTCAAAGGTGCCTGAGAGACATTAAAAACAGCTTGATGAATAAGTTGATCTCGCCCATGGGCCTCGGCGTAGGAGTAGATTTTAAGAAGTTTTTCTCCGGAGGGGGGAGTTACGATTTCAACCTTGGCTCGAAAAAAGTAGTTCGCATCAAAGTTTTTTGCTTCGTAATAGGGAGTCTCAGAAAACTCAAAATGCTTCCAGTCGCCTCCATAGCGGAAATGGCAGACGTACATTGTTTTATGCTGAGGTGAACGATGGGCGCATGAAATTAAATATAGAGCCAAAAAAAAGGTGATGAGCACTTTGAAACGAGTCATATGGTTATAGTGAAGTACTGTAATAAAAGGGTCAAGGGCTGGCGTCTTTTGCCTTCCTCCTCAATGGCTGTAAAACCAACAATGATTTTAGGTGCTCAGACGGCGGGATGGCCTTTTTAGGGGGCTGGTTTCGAGTATTAGATTCAATAGTCTTTCTTCTGTTGAAGGAAGTGGGGGATTTTGCTAAACAGGGCCCATATGCTTTTAGGGTTTCTACTCTTATTCTCTTTTTCGGCTTCAGCGGACTTGCGAAGTGATCTCAATCTGGTCATGAAAAGCACTCATCATCCCATTACCTATAAGCTGGCCAATGAAGTCCTATTCACCAAGTTGAATAAGACGGAGGGTGTGATTTGTAGTGTCTATTCGCCCAGTGTTTGTATGGACTTTAAAGGAGTTCCGAGCCCTAAGCTGATGAACGTGGAGCACACATGGCCACAATCTGAAGGAGCTAATGGTGATGCAAAGAGTGATTTACATCACCTGTTTGCTACAAGCAGTTCGACGAATTCCATGCGCAGTAGTTTGCCATTTTGTGACGTTCAGATTGTTAAGTGGGAAGCCGATCAAAGTAAGCGTGGTTTGAATGAATATTCAGAGCACTGCTTTGAACCGCCTCCCAATCATAAAGGGAACGTAGCCCGCGCTTTATTTTACTTTGCAGTTCGCTATGGCATGTCCATTGATGAACACCAAGAAAAGGTTTTGCGTCGTTGGCATGTGATAGATCCTGTTGATCAAGAGGAGTTCGACCGTAGTCACCTCATTGAAAAATATCAAAACAACTCCAATCCATTTATTGATCATCCAGAACTGGTCGAACAAATAGATAATTTTTAGAGACAATGGTTTGTCAGAAGTAAGCCATTGTCCATGCGATGGTCAGCACGCCATAAAGCCGGGTTATGAGCCCGACGTTGTCTCTTCAGCTACCGCCGGGAAATAGACGCGTTTGGCATCTATCACGTGTCCTGCGGGAATTCCGGTGCCAAGCTCCTCGGCGCGGAAAACATTTTCAGGAAGATTCAGTGACTTGCGAAGTTCATTCATGGTTTCAGGAACAAACGGGGCCAGCATGATCATCAGATTCTTCAAGACGTAAAAGCATGTGAAAAGCGCATCTTTTCTTTCCACCTCAGGGGCCCGGTCGTCATGGGGTTTGTACTGAGTGAAAAGCGAGTTGATTTGTCGTGCGTAGTTTTCAATTTGTCCCAGCAACGTCGAGTAGTCGCCTTTTTGCATTGAACGCAAATACATTTGCACAAGCTTTACGGTTTCCGCTTCGGCTTTGCCGATGAGTTTTCCTTCTGGGACTTTTCCATTGAATTTGGAATTACATGCGGAAATGGGTTTTTCAAAGGCCGCGTTCATGGGGCCCGCTAAGAACTTATTTCTTTCCGCAAAGTGATCAAAGTCGAAGTTCGATGCTTTGACCGGTAGGCTTAACATCGCCAAGAAATAACGAACTTGATCCGGAGAATATCCCATCTCAATCAACTGATCCCCGGTGTAGAAATTCCCTTTGGACTTACTCATCTTTTCGCCATTTACCATCAGATGGTAGCAGCTTAAGATTTCTGTCATTTGCAGATCACCCTTTTGCGGCAACTGCTGAGGATCCGCTTTGTGCCCGAGCCACATAGAACCTTGCATGATCACATAGAAGAAAACGTTGTCTTGTCCCAGGAACTGAACCACAGAGGCCTCAGGGTCACACCAGAATTCTTTGTATTGTTCTTTTTTGCGGCCGGACTGTTCAAGGGCCACTTGTGTGAACACGATCGGAGCAATGAGGGAATCAGGCCAAACATAAAGGGTCTTGCCGACCATCTCTGGATCAATTTCGGGAGGAACGGGAATTCCCCAGGACACGTCGCGAGTGATCGGGCGATAACCCCATTTGTCTGTGACAAAAGAAGGAATGCCGGCCGCTTCAAGAACGGATTGTCCTGTGGCGAGATCGGCTTTGGAGTCAAAGAGGCACTCGACTTTCTTTCCGGCCACGTATCGCGATTTGTGTTTTGGAAGGGTCTCTTTGATTTCTTTGTATTTGGCTTCAAATTGGTTTTCAAAACGACAACCAATAAGAACAGTGTTGGTGACTTCTTGTACAACGGCGGTACGCCAAGCTTTTTGTTTGGTTTCAATCCATGTCTTTAAAGGATCAGCCACTTTCCACATATTCAGCCACCAGTGGGCTGTATCCTTCAGTTCAGGCTTTGCATCACTGAGTTGACTGCGTGGATTTTGTAAAGTGCTCGGATCAAACTGCGTTCCACAGGCATCACACTCGTCAGAATAGGCCTCGGTATTACCGCAATTCGGGCACGTTCCGCGAACAAATCTGTCTTGTAAGAAACGATTCATTTTTGAGTCGTACCACTGCTTCGTGATACGTTTTTCTAAAAGACCGTTTTTGTAAAGACGACGCAGGAAATCTTGAGAGTATTCTTCATGCAGAGGATATGTTTCAGGGCGAGAAGTGCCGGTGAAAACATCAGTTTGAACGGAGTACTTTTTCAAAGTCTCTTTTTGTTTTTCATGAATGGTGTCGATGAACTCGCGAATTGTTTTCCCAGCTTGAACCGCCGCCACTTCACTGGTGGATCCATGATCATCGTTCCCGTTGACGAAAAGAACGTTCTCAGAGCCAATCAGCATGCGCATCCAGCGGGCGTAAATGTCTGCAGGGACGTGGGCACCAGCCAAGTGCCCCAAATGCAGGGGACCATTGGCGTAAGGCATTCCCGCTGTCACCACTACTTTTTTTGGCTTTTTGAACATGGTCAGAACTGATTTTACGTCAGTGGGGGGAGCGAACTTATTTTCGGGTTTTGTACCTTGCTGCATATATAGACCTCTAAAGATCCGATTTTAGCTAAAATACAAGCTCGATGCATCGAAAAAAAACAGCTCTAAAAATGGAAAAGGCCCGATGGTTTACCATCGAGCCTTTATTGGTTGCGGGGGCAGGATTTGAACCTACGACCTTCGGGTTATGAGCCCGACGAGCTACCAGACTGCTCCACCCCGCGACAAGGAGATACAGGTATAAGGGGAAAGAGGCGGGGGGTCAACCTCTCATTATTAAAACTTAGAATATAACAGCCTGTATCATTTAGCGAGTATTGCTCTCCTACAAGTTCCATGATTGATTTCATCTCTTCTCAGAGGAGATTTCCCTATGAAATGGAAGAACCTTTTAAAGATTATTCTGATCAGCGGTACTCTATCCGCTCTGGTATTAATCACCACTTTGATCTGGGGACTATCGAAACTTCCCTCGGCTTTTGAGATCAAACAAAACATCACGCCTCCGGCATTGAAGTCGAGTGCTGTAAAAACAAGCAATGCCTCAGATACGGCGACCTCTGAAGTTGCAGAGCCGTCGAAGACGCAGAATGAGCAGGCTCCCGTAAAATCTGAAAAAGAGCAGATCGCAAAAAACACGGAGCAAGTTCTTCTGCAGGATTTTTTGGACACAAGAAAGCCCTTGGTAGAGACTTGCCGCAACCTTGCCCAAGCATCACAAAGTCACTTCTTTCGGGACCCACAAAATGCCTCCGCAAAATATTTCTTTGAAAGTCTGGCCTTAGAAAGTAAGGACCCTTTGGTTGAGACGGCAGCTCCCGTTCTGCGTTTTATGTTCAGAGCTCCGGGTATGCAGTCTGTTGTGGACATGGTGATGAAGTCCGAGGCGGAAAAAGACCCCGGTCTTTTAAAGAAGGCAGAGTTTTATTATGAAATCTACCGCGCCGGTGAGTACTTAAAAAATCACAAGAGTGATATCGATATGATTTTGCAAAAAACCTATAACATGCATCACTTGGCCAAGGCCGTGGCGCAAAAGCCCGAACTTGCCAAAGACTCTGCAACACTGAGTTTCTGTGAGCAGATGGAAATGAATGTGAATGAAAGCGGCTCTTACGATGCCGAGGAAGCCGCCGCGGAAATGCTGAAGTTTCTTAATGATGCGGGGGTTGATCCTAAGAGCATTGGTTATGATCCCAAGTACCGCTCTCAAGTGAAAATGAATTTATCTAGCACCCAGCTCAATATCAACGACGCTTGGGTGGTTCGACTGTTTGCTCGGGACATTGAAAAAGCGCACAAGGAATCTGCGAAGAACTAATTCTTCGCAGACACCGTTTGCGATTCACCTTTGTTGTTCACAGTGACAACTTTGGTTTTTGAAACTCGGATTGTCGGAATATCTTCAACACCCTCGGCTTTAAGTTTTTCAATTTCGAAGGGCACAACTTGTTTGGGGCCCTTCTTGCCGGGGTGAAGTTTATACTGATGCGCACAGTTTTTAGAGCAGGTGTCTTTTTTAAATTCCAGCTCGGCACAATCCACACAGATCAACTCTTCCGAATCACAGCGTTTGCATGTGATCTTGATTTCCGATGGCTGGCCACAATGAGGGCAAAGACCGTATTTTGTCGACGGTTGAAGGTTTTGATCTAAAGCCACGCGATGATCGAAGACAAAACATTCCCCTTCAAACTGGTCATTCGGAAACTCTTTCATGTAATTGATGATTCCGCCATGCAGCTGGTAGACGTTTTCGTAGCCCTGTTTTTGTAGCTCTAAGATCCCTTTTTCACAGCGAATCCCGCCGGTGCAGAAAATGAGCATTTTTTTATCTTTAGAGATTCCCTGGTTTTCGATGTATTCGGGGAAGTCCGTGAACTTTTCAATATTAGGATTGAGAGCGCCTTTGAAGGTGCCGATTTTATACTCGTACCAGTTGCGAGTATCAATCATCACAAAGTCCTCTTCTTCTTTAAGGACTTTATTCCATTCTTCGGGTGTGAGGTGATAGTTCTTTCCCTCTGGAGGCATCATTTCAGGGATGCCTGTTGTGACGATCTCTTCACGGATCTTCACCTTAAACCGGCGAAACGGGGCTTTGTGTGACTCCGAGTCCTTGAAAAAGAGATCCGGTAAATTGAAGTAGTCTCGAATAAACTGCTTCCAAGAGTCGAAAGACTCTAAAGAGGGAGCTGCGCAGGTGGAGTTAAAACCTTCCTCGCCAAGAATCACAAGCCCCTTCACGTTGAGCTCATCGGCTTTATTTTCGAGATCTTTTTGAACGGCAGGAACATCTGCCAGCTTGAGAAATTTATAAAAAGTCGTAACATAATAGTTCGACGTCGCAGTCATATTATCACCTTCGTGTCCGTCCACTGGCTCCAAACCAAGGGGAGTTAAAAGTTTTCTCCCCCTGTATAAGCCCTGGGGGTCTAGGAAGGCAAGGAAAAGTAATGCGATTCGGCAACTGCTTGTAAGCTTTGGATTTTACAAGTAAAAAGAAGCCTTTAGTAAGGAAATAAGATGCTCGCGACACCTCAGGTCCAAAAAGAAATTCAACGCCGTCGTACTTTTGCCATCATTTCGCATCCGGATGCGGGGAAGACGACTTTGACTGAAAAGCTTCTCTATCATGGAGGCGTCATCCATGAAACGGGCGAAGTCAAAGGCAAGAGCGGCACGAAAGCGGTGACCTCTGACTGGATGGCGATGGAGAGGGAAAAAGGGATCTCCATCACTTCTTCCGTGATGACCTTTGATTATGATGGTCTTCGTGTAAACCTTCTGGATACTCCGGGGCATAAAGACTTCTCGGAAGACACCTACCGCGTTTTGATGGCCGTGGATTCCGCATGTATGTTGATCGACGTCGCCAAGGGTGTGGAAGAACGAACCAAGAAGCTTTACGAAGTTTGTCGTCTTCGCCAGATCCCCATATTCACTTTCGTCAATAAGCTGGATCGCGAAGGAAAAGATCCTCTCACTTTAATTGATGAAGTTGAGAAAACACTGAATATGCAGTGTTACCCCGTGACCTGGCCCTTGGGGATTGGTCAAAGATTCCGTGGAATTTACAATCGTTTGACCAAAGAACTTTGGATTTACGATCAACGCCGGGAAGAAGTGGAAGATTATAAAATCATTCCTTTTGAAAAAGGAAAGGATGATCAGATTCTCTATCAGTATCTTGATAAAGAATCTGCAGATCAGGTGATCGAAGAGCTGGATTTAATTGAAGGGGCCCTGCCTCCTTTTGATGTGAACGAGTTCCTGAATGGAACGATTTCGCCTGTGACTTTTGGTTCGGCGAAACAGAACTTCGGGGTGGACACATTCCTTAAGTTTTTCACTCAGTATGCTCCAGGGCCTCAGCCACGACATACAAAAGATGATAAAGAGATCGATCCTTGCGATGCCAACTTCACAGGTTTTGTTTTTAAAATTCAAGCCAATATGGATCGCCGGCACCGGGATCGTATTGCCTTTATCCGTATTTGTTCTGGGAAGTTTGAACGTGGCATGAAAGTGAAACACTCTCGACACGACAAAGAATTGCGTCTTTCTTATGCCAGTCAATTTATTGCGGCGGATAAAGAAACGGTCGATGACGCTTATGCGGGGGATATCGTCGGGGTCGGTGATACGGGGAACTTTGCGATCGGAGACTGCGTCTACGCCTCCGGAAAAGTTCACTTTGAAGACATTCCTAAATTTGCGCCAGAGCTTTTCGGACGACTTTCTGTGCGAGACGCCTTGAAACGTCAGAAGATGCAAGAGGCCTTGAATCACCTTTCGGAAGAGGGGGCAATTCAGTTGTTCATTGATCCGTTAGTGGGTCCTCAAGATCCGATTATTGGCGCCGTCGGTGAACTTCAATTCGAAGTTCTTTTGCGTCGTTTGCAGGATGAATACAACTTGGAAGTGAAACTGAATCGTCTTCCTTACGGGGTGGCTCGGTGGCCAAGAACTGAAGCAGGAAAACCCGTGGCGGAGTTGAAGGGGGGCGCTAATATGTTCCGTGACCTTCAAGACAATCCTGTGGTTTTGGTAAATCAAGAGTGGGATTTGAACTGGCTTAAACGTGAAAACCCGACGGTCGAGTTTTGCACAAGCATCAGCCGCGCACGATAGTGGTGGTGTTGAATGACTCTTCCTCTTGAGATCCATAACCTAGTTAAAAGATATCAGGGCAGCTCTGTTGACGCCGTCAAAGGCGTCTCCCTTGATGTTCAAGGTGGAGAGGTCTTTGGGCTTCTGGGCCCCAATGGGGCTGGCAAAACGACGATTATTTCGGCGATCACGACTTTGGAAAAACCCACTTCCGGCACTGTCAAAGTGTTTGGAGTTGATGTTACCCAAGATCCGATGTTCACAAAAAAACAGATTGGAGTTGTTCATCAAGAGGTTATCAACTCTGGTTTTTTTGATGTTGAAGAAATCCTTGAGTTCCAATCCGGATATTACGGCTTGCGGAAAAACAAAGAGCGCATTCATTTCCTGCTAAATAAATTAGCCCTCTACGAACATCGGAATAAAAGAGTAAAACAACTTTCTGGTGGGATGAAGCGTCGTTTGATGATCGCTAAAGCCTTGGTCCATAATCCGAAACTGTTGCTGTTGGACGAGCCGACGGCGGGAGTGGATATTCGTTTACGGGAAGACCTTTGGAGTTTTGTTCGAGAGTTGCGCGGCGAGGGGACGTCTGTTCTTCTCACCACTCATTATCTGGAAGAAGCAGAACAACTGTGTGATCGGGTTGGGATTATCAACTTGGGATCCGTGGTGTGTGTCGGAGCAACCAAGGAAATCGTTCGTCAATACACACTCAGAAAGATCCGAATCCTGTTCGCAGAGCCCGTGGTCTTGACATCCCCTTATTTGGTGGAAGTTGTCGGGAAAGATTATTTCTTTGTGATTCCTCAAGAAAAACCCTTGGGAGAGTTCATCAACGAATTGGGCGTTCCTACTCAGTTGGTGCGAGATATTCAAATTGAAGAAGGGGATCTTGAGGAAGCCTTTTTAAAACTGGTAAGTCCGAAAGATGGGCCGGTGTCTTTATGATTGGCTTTTTAACAATATTTCGACGTGAGATTGCGCGCTTCTTAAAAGTGATAGTTCAAACGGTGATCACGCCGTTTGTATCCTCCTTTTTGTATCTCTTGATATTCGGGGTGTCCTTGGGACAGCAGATGGATTCACATAAGGGCGTAAGTTATCTTGCCTTTCTTATTCCCGGCTTGATGATGATGGGTTTAATCAATAATGCCTTCCAGAACTCTTCTTCCTCCATTGTATCGTCTAAATTTTCCGGAGACCTTGAGGACCTTCGCGTGGCACCGGTCACAGATCAGGAGATTATCTGGGCAATGAGTTTAGGCTCGGTCGTTCGCGGGTCTTTGGTGGCGGTGATAACTTATTTGGTGGGTTCGCTATTTATGTACTATCAACAAGGGGAGTGGCTTTCTATTGCTCACCCTTTGAGTGCTTTGTTTTTCCTTGTGGTGGCAGGGTTGATCTTCGGAATGATTGGGATTAGCGTCGCATTTTGGGCGACAACCTTCGATCAGCTATCGGCATTCTCAGCTTTTATTTTACTGCCTTTGACTTATTTAGGGGGCGTGTTTTTGTCCATTGAGCACTTGCATCCCTTTTGGCAAATGATTTCCAAGCTCAATCCGCTGCTGTATCTAATCAACGGTCTTCGTTATGGAATCTTGGGCGTGAGTGATGTGAATGTCGGAACCGCCGCGGTGATTTCGTTAGCGGGCTTTGCATTCTTTTATGGTCTTGCGCGCATCAGTCTTAAAAAAGGTTCGTTTCAGCGCTGGTAGAACCGTCATTCACTACGCTGAAGTTCAAAGACTCGAATTGCTGACGGCGATTTCTTTCATCTTCAAGGCGCGCACTTTCAAGTCTTTCTAAGATTTTGCTTTCAGTGTTGGCTTCCATCTGTTTGCGTGCATCTTTGAGGCCCTCTAATGCGGCTTTGTGGGACGTGGCAGTTTGAGCTTGCGCGAAAGTCCCCATCAACAAAGAAACGAAAATGATTTTTTTCATAGTTGTGCCCCTTTTTGAGTCACTCTTACCGACAATGTGGCCTGATTGAATCATCTAATGCTCTGTGACTAACAATTATTCATGGTTACGCCCGCCGCATTGAGTCGAAGAGTTCTTTGTCATTCCCTCTTCAATGAGTTAAACCATTTCTCTTGGTGTAAGCAGGAGTTCGCATGTTTGAGAATTTATCTGATAAAATTATGGCCAGCCTCAAAAAGGTCCGTGGGCAAAGTAAGATCACGGAATCTAATGTTGAGGATGTCATTAAAGAGATTCGTTTAAGTCTTCTTGAAGCCGATGTGAACTTTAAGGTCGTTAAGACTTTCATTGATAAAGTGAAAGCGAAAGCATTGGGCGCGGAAGTTCTTCAGAACGTTAATCCCGGTCAAATGTTCGTAAAGATCGTGCACGAAGAGCTTGTCAATGTTCTTGGTGGTGGCGCTGTTGATATCAATGTTCGCGAAAATCCAAGCGTGATTTTTTTAGTCGGTTTGCAAGGGGCCGGGAAGACGACGTCGGCAGCTAAGTTGTCACTGTATATTCGTCAAAAATTGGGCAAAAAACCAGGGCTTGTTCCTGCGGACATCTATCGTCCGGCAGCGATAGATCAATTGCAGACTCTGGGACGACAAAACAGCATTCCAACCTTCCCCACAGAAGTGGGCATGAAGCCTGAAGATGTTCTCGAAAAATCCAAACAGTGGGCCAAAGACAATATGGTCGACGTTGTGATCGTGGATACGGCGGGACGTTTGCAAATTGATGAAGACCTTATGGGAGAGTTGGGCCGCCTTAAAGAGATCTG
Organism: Bdellovibrio sp.; assembly: GCA_024711265.1. GTDB lineage: Bacteria > Bdellovibrionota > Bdellovibrionia > Bdellovibrionales > Bdellovibrionaceae > Bdellovibrio. The sequence goes on from JANJTG010000342.1 coordinate 13,388, forward strand.
GACGCCGCAAGAGATCCTTCTTGTCGCCGATGCGATGTTGGGACAGCAGTCAGTCAATGTCGCGGAGGGCTTCCATAAACGCCTTTCTTTGACTGGTTTGATCCTGACGAAGGTAGACGGGGACGCGCGCGGTGGTGCGGCGTTGTCGATTCGTGAAGTGACGGGAATTCCTATTAAGTTTTTGGGTGTTGGTGAAAAGGTATCAGCTCTTGAGGTTTTCCACCCCGATCGCTTGGCGGGGCGAATCCTTGACATGGGTGACGTACTTTCCTTGGTTGAAAAAGCTCAGGAAGTCATCGATGAAAAAGCAGCTCGGGATTCTGCTAAGAAGATCATGAAGAATGAGTTCACGTTAGAGGATTTTCTTGCTCAGATCCAACAACTTAAGAAGATGGGGGGATTTGAATCCATCTTGAAATTTTTACCCGGCATGGGGGAGCTGAGTAAGCAGCTTAAGAACATGACCCCTCCGGACGCTGAGATGAAGAAAATCGAGGCAATTATCCGCTCCATGACCCTGGAAGAGCGGAATAATCACAAGATCCTAAACGCCTCGCGTCGAACAAGAATTGCCAAAGGGAGCGGCACTCAAGTTCAGGACGTTAACAAGCTGGTGAAGCAGTTTGAGGACGCTAAAAAGATGATGGGTGGGCTCATGAAGATGGGAATGGGTCGAGGCGGAATGAAGTTCCCATTTTAAGGCTTGATATTTAATCGTTAACACAGTACACACTTGGTCTTACTGTTTTTGAAACAAGAGGTTTAGAAAAATGGCAGTTGTAATTCGTTTGGCTCGTATGGGCGCTAAGCACGAACCTAAATACCGCATCACTGTAGCGGATTCTCGTCGTTACGTTACTGGAAAATTCCTTGATATTCTTGGAACTTACATCCCGACTCCAAAGGGTAACGATAAAAAAGTTGAGCTTGATCTTGCTAAAGTTGAAGAGTGGATCAAAAAAGGCGCTCAGCCTACAGACCGTGTAAAACACGTTATTAAATTGGCTCAAGCTAAATAGTGATTGGCAACGGGTCCGAATTCGATAGAATATCGGATATGTCCTATTTTAGGGGGTAATTATGGATAGCTTGAAAGACCTCGTAGAATTCATGGCAAAGTCCCTTGTGGACAAGCCTGAAAACGTCGAAGTTGATGAAATCCCTGGTCAGCAAACCACTCTTCTTGCTTTGAAGGTTGATAAAGAAGACCTTGGTAAGGTGATTGGGAAGCAAGGTAAGACCGCAGCTGCTATGCGCACAATTATCCGCGCCGCTGGTACGAAGCTTAATAAACGATATCACCTCGATATCGTAGAATAGTTAACTGAGGCTGCTCCGGAAGATTGGAGCACTAAAAAGCTAAATTATTTCTCTAGGGAAGGGGTTGTCACAAGGCAACCCCTTTTATTTTTGGTGGAGTGTGAAAATGAAATTAGTAGGAAAAGTGCGAGAGGCTCACGGACTTAAAGGGGATCTTTATGTTCTTATTTTTTCCGGCGACATCTCTTGGGCAAAAAGAATGAAGAGCTTTGGATTGAAAGCTAAAGACTCTGACGAAATTCAAAGCTTCACCGTTGAAAGAACTAAGCCCTTCAAAAAAGGGATTATCGTTAAAGCTTCTGAAATCAAGGATCGTACGGACGCCGAAGGTGTAGAACACATGGAGTTCTTCGTTGATGACGAGCTCTTGGTTTCTAAGCCTGGTGAAACAATCTATCTTTCTGAAATTAAAAACTTCAAATTGAAAAATCCTGAACAAACTGTTCTTGGGGAAATCGTTGGTTTTTCTTCCAATGGAGTTCAAGACCTTTTAGTTGTTGAGGCTGATGGGAAGAAAGTGGAAGTTCCGTTCGTGGATGCTTTCATTAAGAAGATCGACTTTAAACATCAAGCCGTTGTGATGGATTTGCCTGAAGGGCTTTTTGATATCGAGAACGCTTAATGCTTCAGATTGACGTGATCACTCTTTTTCCAGAGATGATAGATAATGCCGTGTCTCACGGTGTGCTGGGTCAGGCTCTCAAGGGTGAATTGCTCAATGTCAAAGCTCATACGCCTCGCGAGTTTGCAAGTGATCGCCATCGTACGGTGGATGACCGTCCCTTTGGGGGCGGCGATGGTATGATCATGTTGCCAGAGACTTTGGAAAAGACCCTTCAGAAGGTGCAACATAAGAATTCCAAGATCATCTATCTTTCCCCTCAAGGCAGCACTCTTACGGATGAAAAAGCTCGAACTTTATCAAAAGAAGAGCACTTGGTTTTTATCTGCGGACGTTACGGTGGAATTGATCAGCGTATTATTAACTCTTACGTCGACGAAGAAATCTCTATTGGGGATTATGTGCTTTCCGGCGGGGAATTGGGGGCCTTGGTTGTCATCGACGCTTTGGCGCGTTTTATTCCTGGTGTTTTGGGGCATGACGATTCGGCGGATAAAGATAGTTTTTCTCAAGGTCTTTTAGAGCAGCCCAACTTCACCAGACCGCGAGAGTACTTGGGGCAGGAAGTTCCCGAGGTGCTTTTAAGCGGTAATCATAAGCTGATTGAAGAGTGGAAGGAAAAAGTTTCTGCTTTGGTGACTTGCAAGAAACGACCGGATTTATTTAAAGAATATCTTCAACAAGAAAACGCCAAATATCAGGCGTTGAAAAAGAAAAAGACAGAGTCCCCGATGAAGGAACTGCAAAAGTTTCTGGCGGCGCTGTCGCTTCAAGAGCGCCAGGTTTTGGGGCTGGAAGATTTGCACGAGGAAGATCTAAATGGCTGAGACACCCTACGTACCAAGACTCGCGATTGGACTAGTTCATTATCCCGTCAGGGATCGTATGCAAAAGACGGTGGCGACCAATATCACCAACTTCGACATCCACGATATCGCGAGGGCGGCTCAGGTGTATGGGGTGGAAAAATATTACATTATCCATCCCATGCAAGAACAGTTGATGTTCGTGGAAAGGGTTTTGGACCACTGGAGAACAGGGCAGGGCTCTAAATTCAATCCCATGCGCAAGACCGCCCTGGGGTCTGTGAGAACGGCAGAGAGCGTGGAAAAGGCCCTGGAGGACTGGAATGCTCCTGAAGGGCTGGTTATCGCTACGACGGCTCGAACAGAGTGGGCGAAAAGAAAGTACTCCTTTGCTGAGTTGCGCCATGAAATGCATGTGGAAAAGAAGCCCGTTCTTATGTTATTTGGTACTGGTTTTGGCATGACAGAAAGCCTGATTGGGTCTTGCTCAGGGGTTCTCGAGAGTATTCGAGGGGCTCCTCCCCAGGATTATCGCCATCTTTCCGTAAGATCGGCAGTAAGTATCTGTCTTGACCGCGTAATGGGTCCATGGTAGACCCTTGTTTTACTTTTTGTGAAAATTGACTGCTACAAGGATTAGGCAATGGCTAAAGAAACAAATCTCGTTAGACGCGTTAGCGTTAAAGCTGCAAACAAAAACATCCAGTCATTCAGCTCTGGTGATACTGTTAACGTATTCGTTAAAGTAAAAGAGGGTGAGAAAGAGCGTGTTCAGCTTTACAAAGGTATCGTAACTAAAATCCAAGGAGCTGGCGCTGCGAAGTCATTCACAGTTCGCAAGATCTCTGCGGGTGTTGGTGTTGAAAGAACTTTCCCATTCTCAAGCCCTGCGCTTGATAAAGTTGAAGTTGTGACTACAGGTAAAGTACGTCGTTCTAAGTTGTACTATCTTCGTTCATTGGAAGGTAAAGCAGCTAAGATCCAATCTGAGCTTGTATCTAACAAAGCAGAAGCTTAATTTCTGGCGGATATTGCTTTCACATCCAAAAGACCTAGGACGGCGTTCTAGGTCTTTTTTGTTTTGGGCTTCTGTCTTATTCCTTTTTTGGGTCTGACATTTTTTTGCATTTTTGAATACGGCGGCGAAGAGTATGGCGAAAAAGAAATCACAGATTGAATTTCCGAAGATTGATTGGACCGAGTTTTCTCCCACTCCCGTGATTGGTGTTGATGAAGTGGGAAGAGGCTGCCTTGCGGGGCCGGTCTATGCCGCCGCGGTGATTTTTCGTTCTGAAGCTCTTCATGATCTTGTAACGGATTCAAAACTTCTGTCCGAAAAACGAAGAGATGAACTGGCTGAATTAATTCTCAAAGAACATCAAGTGGGTATCGGAAGTGCAACAGTTGAAGAAATCGACGAGATCAATATTCTCAACGCCGCATTGCTTGCGATGAAAAGAGCGGTCGAACAACTGGGTGTATCGAGTGGTCATGTTCTTGTTGATGGAAACAAAAAGATTCCCGGTCTCAAGGGCTTTGAACAAACCACTGTTGTGAAGGGGGACCTTCGCGTAGCGCCGATTTCAGCGGCCTCCATTGTGGCGAAAGTGACTCGAGATCGTTTGATGAAAGACTTGGGAGTTCAATACCCTCACTATGGATTCGAAGTTCACAAGGGCTACTCGACGCCCATTCACAAACAAAGTATCGCGACCCACGGTCCGTGCCTTGTCCACCGCAAATCCTTTGCTGGCGTCAAAGAATTCGTCGGCAAATTCTAAAGATATTTATTGGGCCCATCAACGTGGGCTCGACTCTGAGAAATACGTTCAAAAATTTTACGAACAAAAAGGTTACCACCTTCTTGAACAAAGAGTGAAAACTCCCTTTGCTGAGATCGATTTGATTTTCAAGACTCCTGAGGGGCATGCTTTGATGGTCGAAGTGAAGACGGTAAATCTTTCTGAGTTTCAAAACTATCGCATTTCGCGAAAACAAAAAGCTCGCTTGCTGCGTGCTTTGCAATTTCTAACGGACAGATTGGACTCTTTGGTTGAAGTACACTGGGCCTTTGTCACGAAAGAGGGGGCTGTGACGGTCATTGAGGATATCAGTGGTTGACGGAAGGGGTCTCAACAAGGGGACAATGACGTATGAAGAAAGTACTCCTTCTAGTTTGTCTTATCCTCTTTCAAGCCCACTTAGCCTCAGCTCAAGATCTTAAAGCTTTCCTTAAAAGCTGTGCCTGGGGAACGTTGGGGGGAGCGGCAGCTGGAGTTGTGAGTCTTGCTTTCACCGATAAACCCAGCGAGTCCTGGAGCAATGTTGCTAAAGGGGCCTCTTTGGGGCTGTACGTCGGAATCGGTTACGGAATCTATCAAATTAACAAAGCTCCCACGACCTACCAACAGCCAGACTTTGCCCTCTTCCCAAAAATCGAAGAGGGCAAGGTGTCTGGCCTTCAAATTACAGGCACTGTTCTTAGGTTTTAAGATTAAGAAACCGCGCTGAATCCTGCCCTAGAAGCCGTAAGAATCGAGTGCTTCAGGAGGGAGTGGTGGTTTAGGCACTCCGTCGAAAGTGAAGTCAAAGCTGAGTTTGAGATTTGTGTCCCCGCCTGTGACTTGGTCATGAATGAAGGTGATAAACATACATTCGCCTGGGGGCTTAAATTGGGCGACATAGGCCCATGATTTGATCTGGTCACCAGTGTTGGACTCGGCCCAGTTGGCATCATAGACGAATTTTCCCATCAAGTTTAAATATCTGGAAACAAACCCTGCAGAGAGAGTGTAGTCCTCTTGGCGGTTGCTGGTATCGACGGGTTGGCCTGGTGTGATCTTGTATTGACGAGTCAGTTGAACTTGAAGGAACTGACCCTTGTCGTTAAGTACCCGCACACGAGAAGACGCGTTGGTGACGTTTTGATAGGGGAAGTAGTTAAAAATAGAATAAGTTTGGAAGTGATCCAAACGCATATCTAGTGTCGCAGCGATATCGGACCAGGGTTCTGTTTTGTTGGGTTTATTTTCTTGGGTCGCATCGTAAGACTGAGCCAAACGGAGATATCCAATTTGCCGATAGTCGGGGCGATCTTTAATCCATCTTTTTTCAGTGACCTTGTTGGTGACTGCCAGGGTGACTAGATTTCGATCATACACGCGGTCGTTATAGTCGAACTGAACGCCGTAATCACTTCCGATATCCAAGTCATTGATACTATCCCGTGAAGAGTAGGGGGCCTCTGACAAGGAGCCAGTTCCGAAGAACGGGTGGTTGTCTTGAGCAATCCAGGGCAGGCGGCTGTAGGTGACCTCGGGCAAGATTTCATGCTTATAGCGTGTGGCTTTCGTGCTGACGGTGTCGCCATAGATGCGACTGAGGTTCATGCGTCCGCTGATCTCGGTGCGAAGATAGCGACGAACTAAATAGGGTTGTTCATCGACGTTAAAGTTATAGTGCGTTTCGCGGTAACTGAGTTTCGGCAAAAGATCGAGTCCTTCGCCAACATTGATGGGATAATAAAGAGTCGGGCGGAAATCCAGACGCTGTCCCGTGCGCAGTTGATCGACCGAAGGATCATATGAGCCATCGTAGATGCGTTTGCAGTTGGGGTTGTCCTCCCAGTTGGGAGAGTTGCAGGTGTTTTTAGGGAAACGGATTTTTGCGCCATTGATGGTCTGCACTTCCATGTCATCATAGGCATTAGTTGAACGCGCGAAATTTACAAGGTTTAAGTCTAAAGAATAAATGAAGCTTGAATTGCCAATATTTTCTTGAGCCTGGGCAAAGCGAAGTTCGGGCAAACGATGAACGGCGTTGTCATTCCCGGCCAAGGGATCGCCATGAAGAATGTTGATATAGTAGGACGAGTCGACACTATAGTGCTGGTCTTGGGTGTTTTTCGTGTAAGACACGCGATTCTCCATCGCAGAGTCACCATGATTGTAGGTTTCTGAGGGGAAGTCCTTGGGGTATTGAAGATCGCTGGCAAGATTGACCTGCGCGCGATGAACTCCCCCGTCGGGCATTTCTTGGTAGTGTTCGTATTTTATAAACCAACGTTCAATTGGATCATTTTTTTCGTTGGGGGGGCGATAAAGATTTAAACGAGTGTCGTCAGCGAAGGCCTTATCGAAGATACTTCCTGCGTTCAAAATCCCTTGGGAGTTTTCATTTAAAACATAGCGATATTGGAAAAGCCCTTTGAGTCCCCGTTTGGCGTAATCCTTAAGTTCGATGGTGGCGTCACTGCTTCGGGAAATCGCCCAGAAGTAGGGTTGTGATAAAGCAAACCCCCCTTTGTCAGAGGCTTCAAAAGTCGGAGTCAGAAGGCCGGACTGACGATCGCTCTTGAGGGGAACAATTAAGTAGGGAAGCCAAAAAACGGGGACTGAGCCAAAACGCAGAAGAGCATTTTTGATGTACGCATATCCGCCCAACTCGGCCCGGACGGTCGTGCCGCTAAAGCTCCAAGAAGCCGGGCAGTTGGTACAGGCGGTGTAGTCGGCGGAGCTGACGACATACTCTGAATCGCCAATCTTTTGCAGAACACTTCCAGCGAACATCACCGAACCTGATTGAACATAGCCGTTGTAGATGACGCCGGTATTATTGTCGTAATCAAGAAAAACCTGATCGCCGGCGATGGTGTTTTTAGCGTCCATAATTTCGACGTTGCCAAAAAGTTCCACCTGGCGAGCTCGTAAAAAGACGCGAGCCTTGTCGGCACGAATGTGCTGTCCTTGGAATACGATTTGGATGTTGCCCTCAAGTTCCGCAGTCTCTTTTTCGGTGTCTCGAAACATACTGTCGGCGTTAATAAGAATTCCATGGATCTTGGCTGTAGGTTCGGCAGCCCACAGGGGAGTCTCTGAAAAGACAGAGACGATTAAGAATGAAATCAAGACGATCCAGCTCTGAAGCACGGAACTATTGTAGGGAGCGCTTGGGCGTTTGTCGAGTTGGAAATCGCTATTTAACTAGCCTCTTTTTGGACTCAAAATGTCAGGGATTTGGGCCGACAAGAAAGGACGCTTCAATAAATGTGTGAGGTCCTGCATGGAAGTAAAAATTGTGCTTGATGGCGACATCGCTGTTGTGTCGTTGAGTGGTCGTATTGAAATCGAGAAAACCCAGTCCTTTAAAAAAGCATGTTTGCAAAACTTCTCTGAAAAGAAGGTGGTTTTCTGCATGAAGAATATCAGCTTCGTGGGGTCTTCGGGGATTCAAAACTTCTTTGGTGTTCTTAATGACTTGAACTCCAACCATAAGCTCAACGCGAAAATCGCGGGGTTGAACCCGGATTTTCAACGTCTTTTTAAATTTTCTGAATGTTCTAATCTAGAAGTTCATGAAAGTATTGAAGGGGCTCTGCAAAGCTTTTAGGGCCCTTCTTGTTTGCGCAACTCGTTCAGTTTCTGGCTTAGCTCAAGGTTGAGGCGCTCTAAAGCGCTGGTGGCGACCTTGAGCTTTTCGTGTTCTTCATTCTTGGCGTTCCACATATAACGCAGGCTTTCAAGTTGCTCCATGTATTGGAAGTTCTCTTTTTCCAACTTCTGGATGCGCTCTTGGTCTTCGACAACGCGAATTTGCAGGTCGGCATGTTCCACGCCCAGTTTTTGATTTTGTCGAGTGAGCTCGCTGATGCGCTCTTGCTGTCTTTCGATCTCTTTTTCAAGGCGCTCTTTGATGTCCTCTTTGCTGCGACGAAGGGTGACCACTTCATTTTCAAGAGCATCCTGGCGTTCTAGGGCAGAATGAAGTTTTATTGTCTTTACTTCAAGTTCTTCTTGAATCTGGTGAAGCATCTGAAGCTCGCGGTTCAGACCTTTAATTTGCTCTTCATAGAATTGAACCATTTCTTGAGCTTTTTTCTCGGAAGCTTCAACTTGATAGCGTGAATTCTTCGTCACTTCGATAATTTGATGACGCAGATCGCGAAGTTGTCCTTCCTTTTGGGAAACGGCACCTTCTAATTGTTGGACCTTAATATCTTGAGTGCGTGAGTACTCTTTAAGCTGAGAGATGTAAGGTTTGACCTGGGTTTTGATTCTCTCGTGGTACTTGGCGTGACGGGCAAGATCCGAACTCATGGTCTGGATTTTTTCAGACAGCGCGCGAAGTTTTTCAGTATGAATCTCTTTTTCTCGCTCAAGTTGATCTACTTTTTGTCTCCACAAAGCGTCTTTTTCTTTCCAGACAAGAATCTGATCTGTAACAGAAGACTGGGACAGACGGGCCTTGTTGGATTCCTCTGACAGCTTTTGGTTTTCAACTTCTAATATTGAAAGACGACGTAAGGACACCTTAAGGCGGGCCATTAAATCTTCGTTTTGTGAAATCAGATTTTCAACGGTCGAAGATTTCAGGATCTCTTTAGGAAGATGGCTGAAATCATTGCGTTTTGGAAGTTCATCAGGCAATGGAATTTGCCCCACCGGCTGTTGTTCGGATGCAAAGTCTAAATGGCTTAATTTCGTCGTTTGGAAAGATTCGGTTTCCATAGCCCTCCTCCATGAAGTCTAGGTCGCCCAGCCTTGATTTTCTCAATATGGGATGGGTTTAGTCAAACTAAGGTCGATAAGACTAGACTAAGGTATCGATAAAAGGCCTTCAATATCTTAAACAAAATTCCGAAAAGAAAGGATATGTCAGTACCAGCGTTGAAAGATGCTACTGCTTCAGTAGATGAAATTAAGAAGAAGGAAGAGCACGCCTTTTTTGATATCGGTGTGGATCGTACGGATTTGGGCCGACCTGATTCGCTGCGCTTTAATATTCTGACTTGGGTTTTGGATGAACGCTATGATAAGGCGATTGAGGAGCTTAAAGATTTCCTTGAAAGACCTTCGGAGTATCCCAATTTTCAATCAAAGATCACGCGTTTTATTAATCATTCCATCGACTTGATCTATGCGATTAAAGCAAAACGCAGCTTTCCGGGAATCAATTCATTAACCCGGGCAAAACAGCAGGAACTTCGTGAAAAGTTCAAAGAGCACTTTAGGGAGCTTCAGTATGTCCTTAAGGTTGTTGAGAAAGTTCACGGAGATTTAAGGGTTCAGGACGTGCGCTCAACGATCTATGTCGTACGAGCGCTTTGGTTTTCTGCAGTGGCCATTATTCTTTTGGCTTTTTGGCTGGAGATGGTTCATGGTCTCGCGAAGACGGGATATGTCGTCTTCGACGATGCGTTTGGGCGTGTCGCCAACTGGCTGGCCGAAGCTATTGGCTTTTAGTTATTTCTTCAAAGTCTTATAGGCTGCATCCAGAACGGGGATCAGTTGACCTCCGCTAAGCAGCTTTCCATTTACAAAAATAGTCGGAGTTCCTTGAATTTGAGCGGATTCTCCTTCTTTGGCCATCTTGCGAACTAAGTCCTGGGTGGCAGGGTCTTTCACACAAGTTGCGAGTTCTTCTTGAGATACACCAACAGCTCCCGCCAGATCTTGAAGATTCTTGTCTAAGTTTTGAGTTCGAATGATGTCTTCTTGGTTGTCGAAGATGTAATCGTGAGCGGCCCAGCCTTTTTGGTTGATCTTCTCGACACACATAACGGCAAAAGCCAGTCCACAGGAAATTCCATCGCCTCCGCCGCGAATGGCTTCATTGCACGTGCCATCCAGTGGGAAGGGTTTGTAGATCAACTTCACGTCGGGGTGACTTTTAATAAAAGCGTGAAGACTTGGGGCGGCGTGTTTGCAGTGAGAGCATCGGAAATCGGCAAATTCCACAATGGTCATGGTGGGTTCGCCAGAGCTTTTTTGGAAGCTCAAGCCTGTGGTGAGGTCGAAGTTCTGCTGAGGGGCGACCTGCCAGTAAGCGACTTTTTCCTTGGCAAGTTTTTCGACTTCGGAAAAGCCATGGCTTTCGAGGTACATAATATTTCCAAGGAATGAGAGAGCCGGGATAGCTAAAAGAAATCCGCCGACCCATTTTTCGGTTACAAAAATATCCTTAATATCCTCGACAAGATTGGTCATGCTGACGTTTTCAGCGCCCATCCAAGATCCGAAAAACCCTATGAGGGAAAGAATGTAGGCGCTGATGCAGAAGAGGCAAAGGTTCGTCATGGTGGTTGAGATGAGTCCCATGACCAAAGATGCGAGGACGGTAACCCCAGAAAGGAGAAGGGCATAGCGAGAGGTCTTTGCTTTGTCTTGGACCAGGTTAAAGCGAGTCACGGCAAGGAAGTAAAGAAGAACGATATTGGTGATCATTCCCCACATGGCAACCGGAACGCCTAGAAAGGCTGAAAATCTGCTGGCGGTGACAGCGTCGCAGTTCATCACTTCATTGATATTGCAGACAGATTCGCCTCCGGCGGTTCCAAATTTGAGACCATAATAGTGCTGAGTCAGGTACCCATGCACTCCGACAGCGATCAATGTGGCAATCAAGGCTAAAAGAAGGAATTTGTTTTTATTGGCTGCATTTTTCATGTCCTCATTGAATCGTAGTTTCGTGTTTGAAATCAATCAAAATTATGTAAAAATCAGAGGGCTATCAAGGAAGACAGCTTGAACGACTTACAAAAATGGATTCGTATTCGCAAAGATCTTTACCTGCAGATGGAACGGCAGGTTCGTCGCCGACTTGGGGAGGACACCCCGGAGTTGATGCGTTATCATAAAGTCTATGAAAAGGAGTTTTCCAAAAAGTGGATGGCTTCAACCAAAGAGGCTTTATGGGAGCAAATGGCAAAGTCCCAGGTTGTTATGGTCGGGGACTTTCACGCCCTTCATCAGTCGCAAAAGGCCCAGCTTCGTATTTTGAGGCATATTCCAAAAGAACGTAAGGTCATTTTGGCGGTCGAGTTCTTTGAGGCGGCCGATCAAGAGAAGATAAATAAGTATCTTTCAGGAAAAATGTCTGAAAAAGAGTTTCTTAAGGCCATTCAGTGGCAGAGCAAATGGGGATTTCCCTGGGAGCACTATCGCCCCTTGTTGCGTTGGGCTCAGAAACATAAGATTTCGATTTGCGGCATTAATAAAGGCTACAAAAAGCGAAATGCAGCCACCTTGCGCTCTCGGGATGTTTTTGCGGCTCAGAAGATTGCAGGACTTGCGAATGAATTTCCGGATCATTTGATCTTTGTGATTTATGGGGATTTGCATTTAGCTCAAGCTCATATTCCTCAGGAGATTGAGAAAATCCTGGGGCCGTCCTTTGCAAAAAAAATCCTGCGTGTTTTTCAAAACTCCGAACGAATTTACTTTCAATTGTTGAATCGAGAACTAGAGGCTACCACGGACTTGGTGCGCATTTCACAAAACGTTTTCTGTTTGATGAGCGTTCCTCCCTGGGTGAAGTGGCAAAACTATCTTATGTATTTGGAGCAGGCATACGATCTGGAGTTGGATGACGACGATGATGATGACTTCGATGAGCAGTACTTGGATTACACTGATCATGTTGGGAGATATGTAAAAATCATCTCGGAAGAGCTGGGTGTGCCGGTGTCTGTCGCGGACCTATCGGTCTACACGGCACGAGATGCGTCTTTTTGGACTCAAGTGCGGGATCATTACGATGCGAAAAAACTTAGGTGGATTGAGGCGATGATTGCTGATGAAATGTCGTTCTATTTGCCTGAAATAAGCGCGGCCTATTTGGCGCGGGGAACCGTGAATCACGCGGCTTCCTTGGCGATGAGATACGTGCATGCTCGTATTAGCGATTCGAAAAGAGTTCTATCTGAGATGCCTGCGGACTTCTTGGGTCAGATATGGCTTGAGGGGATTGCTTATTTTGGCTCTAAGATTATTAATCATAAAAGAAAAACAGATACCATTGCTGATATAAAAGCCAGTTTGTCGTCGCGCGGCCCTTCGGATCTTGGCAAAGAAGCTTTGCAGTTGGCTCTTGCGCAAAAGATGCATGAACTTATGGTGATTACCGGGGTGTCCAATCATCGCCTTCAAGCTCGGCCTCGGAAAAAGTGGAGTTATATGGTGTCCGCAGCTCTGTTAGGGGGCATGCTGGGGGAAAGACTTTACGGAGGCTATAGGAAGAAAATGATCGCGCCGACGACAATCCTTAGTTTTTTGAAGAAGTCAGTGGATGCAGAGAGTTTTGGTGTGGCATACTACGACATAGTGGAAGTGATAGAGTCGCTGCCGACACCGTTTCACAGTAAAAGGGAAAAACTATGAAGAAGACTTCCTCGTGGTATTACAATCGAAATTTAAAACCTCAAGGTCCGGTGACTCTTGAGGAGATGCGACTTCTTATTCATCGTGGAGACGTGGGTCTGCATGATTTGATTTCAAATGATGAAGAGGGGGCATGGAAGCCAGCTTGGGAGTGGGGTGTTTTTGAGAGAACTCTTTTTCCTGCGACGCAAGGGTGTGTGCCCGGCGCGGGCTTTCTTGAAGATGAAAAAGAGTGGGTTTTGTTAGTGCCTGCGGTCGACGGTAAGGGCGCTGTTCAAGAAGGACCATTTTCCGTGCGAGAGTTGCGTGAGGGATTGCAGAAGAAAAGTATCTCTCATCAGCAGTATATTTGGAAAACAGGTCTGAGTGGCTGGTGCCGAATCGCAGACCGTCCTGAATTTGCTGGTTAATTTAAGGCGTCTTTAAGGTCTTTACCGGGTTTGAAGCGGGGGACGTAAGAGCTGGGGATTTTCACGGTTTCCCCTGTTTTGGGATTCCGGCCTTGGCGTGGTTTACGCGCGCTTTTAGAAAAAGTTCCGAACCCAACAAGTTTGACTTCATCACCTTTTTTGAGGGCTTCCTCGATGACCGTGAGGGTGGCGTCGAGCACCTGCTCCGCTTGGGTCTTTGTTGTCTTGGTTCTCTTGGCGACGAGTTCTATCAATTGAGCTTTGTTCATTTGGATTTGTCCTTAACTCGAAGATTTTTAACCTAAATTTGTGGCGGAAGATGGTCAAGTTAAATGAGTTGAGAGAGTCTAGATGCTGTTGGACAAAAGTTCTAGAGAGTCAGCTCTATACCTATGGCTAGAACTGTGTTTCAGATTAAGACAGTCTCAATATTTATCGGTTTTTGCCGATAAGTGAGACATGAAAAATCAGAACTCTTTTTTCATAGTTTTTTGTTTGTGCATAACTGCGGGATTCTTGGGGCTTTACAGTGCCTTTGTTGGTCACTTTAATGGTCATGAGCAGTATGAGATGCGTTTGGCCGATCTGAAGAAACAGGTGGAAAAAGAGAGATTTAACAACTCTTTGTTGACCTATCAGTTGAAGGACTTTCAGCAGTCCGTGGCGCAAGTTCTTCCAAATGACAAAACTCTTCAAGCAAAGTATGAGTTGCGCAATCTCGCCTCTGTCGTGAGGGCGCCGGCGAGTGAGGAGTCTTTAGATTTGTCTTCTGTCTTTTACGAAAAAGGGAAGAAGTACTTTAATAGCAAAGACTATGACAAGGCGATTCAAGAATTTAGCCGACTTTTAAATAAATATCCGTTGTCCTCACATGGCGTTGAAGCGCGCTTTTTTATTGCTGAAAGTTATTTCTTAAAGAAAGACTTTCGCAGCAGTTTAAGTGAAATCGACACGATGGTGACCCAGTATCCTCAGCACGACCTGACCGGTTTTATTCTTTTGCGAATGGGCCAAATCAGTGAATTAAACAATCAAACGGAAGAAGCCTCTGAGATCTATAAAACAGTCTTCAAGAATTTCAAAAATGAGGACCTTAAAAAGCAGGCTAAAAAGCTTGCTCAAAGTGTTGAATACTGATGAAAAAGTGGATTCGACTGACTCTTTTTCTTTTAGCGTTTCAGATGGAAGTTCGGGTGCGAGCTTCCGGAGACCTTATAGAGCAACCTACGGCGTGTTTAAAATCGAAAGAAGCCTGCGCTATTCAGGTGACGGGGAAAGCCTTTCATTTGGTTCAAGAGTCCCTCAAACTCCATGCTCCGATTAATACGGCCTTGATTCGTCTGGGAAGTCAGCAGTGGCGTTTTGTGAAGGGAACTTTGTGGGTTGAAAAAGGTCCGCAAATGAATCTTGAAACCCTTTACGGAGATCTCAGTGCCGAGCAGGGGCAGTATTGGGTTGTAGATCAAGGGGATCGAATTCTTGTAAGGAATATGAACGCCAATTTGGTCGTGAAGTTGCGAGATGGAAAGGTCTTGAATGTTCCAGAAGGATTTGAATTTTGGATGTCGGGTTTGAACTCCGAAGGGAAGTCCGAATTCGGTATGATTCAACCTGTGGATATGAAAGAGCATCTGTTGCTTTGGAACTCACTTTATCGTGGTTCGAAAGAGTCCTTCATTAAGGAAGTGGTTCATCTGCGAGAAAACTGGGGTGATCTTACCGAGAAAAGCAGCGTGATCTATAAAGGTCTTGTAGAGCGCAAAATCGCTTCAGAAACTGAAAAGAAGAAGCAGATCGAAGAAAAAAAGGCGCGCCAAGCCGCCGAACTCCGTCAGATGAGGGAGTTGTATCGGCAAAGAGTTTTTGAGCGCTAGACCAGAGTCCTGATTTTGAATTTCCCTGAATCTGAATTGAAGTTTCTTCTCAAGCCTCATGATAACCTGAGGTCTGGGAGGATAGGATGTCTTCTATTTCATCATCGGATCGCTCACGTCAGGACGAAAAACTTCGCCAAACTCGCGAAGAGTATGAAAATCGCGAAAGCGAAAATGCCAAACGTCGTAATGCAGAGGTCAAGCGTTTAGAACAACGCCATAACGACGAAATCCGTAATATCACAGAGAATTATGAGGGACGCATTGCGGAGTTGAAAGAGCGCAATCGCGAAACTATGAACGATAAGGACTTCGAAAACAATCGCAAGATTGAAGAGGTTCGTCAGGCGTATCGAGAATCTTTGCGTAATAAAATGGAAGATGCTTATAATGCACGCGAAGAACAAAGGAATAGCTACGAGGGCGCACTTCGCAAGCAAAAAGAAATTTCAAGTGCTCAGCGGGAAAACCTTACGTCTCAGATGAATGACGAGGTGAGCAGTCGTGATGAGCGTTATGTCGAGTTGGCGGAACAAAACCGTTTGAAATCCAAAGAGTCCATTCAAAACGTTACCCGTAAGTTGAATGATGCACATGAAAAAGAGAGGGATGCTCTTTTGACGGGGCAACAGGACACCTTGCGTACGAAGGATCGTAACTCAAAAGAGATGCGTAAGTCCTATGAGGCGCGTTTACGAGAAAGTGAGCGCATGAGAGAGACGGACAACGCCCGATGGTCACAAAAATATTCAGATACTGTGACTAATAAAAATGAAGAGTTTGGCGATAATCTGAAGATGAAGCAGATGATCATGAATGAAGAGCGAGAGGCGATTCGTGGGAAGTATGAAAATACTTTGGCCAAGAAAAGTGAAGCCATTGATATGCAAAATCAAGAGTTCCGCGATTCGGTGAATGAACGGGTGAATTCGCAGATCCGCTCTCGGGACAGTCAGATTCAGCGTCTTAACGGAAAGTTGAATAATGAAATTTCTAAAAATGAGCGTCTCAGAGGAATTGAACGTCGCAACCTGACAAATGATTATGAAAAACGTCTTGATTTGGTGGAACAACAAAGGGAAAACGCCGTTGATAATATGAAAGAACTCAACGATGAGCGTATCTCAAAAGTCTTGGATCAAAACCGCCGGCTTTTACAGAATACGGATCGGGAGAATAAGTCTCAGACGAGCATGTTAAACTCCCGTCATCGTGAAGAGCGTGAGAATTTAATCCAGCAGCACAAGGATCAGGTGACCCAGGTTGCAAATAGTGCGGACACCCGCGTAAAGAAGATTTTGGATCTGACGGGGAAGAATCAAAATCAAATGGAAAAGTATTACAACGAGTCTTTGGATACGGTGAAGGCAAACTATCTGGATCGCATGGATAGCTACCGGGAAAAGACTGTGTCGGACCAGGTGGCGACCAATAAAGTCATGACCGAGCGCTTTAGAAATATGGAGTCGAACTTCAATAACAAACTTGAACAAACGATCAAGTCATATGAAGACAAAATTGCTCAGTTGAAGGACAGTCAGGATCGTGAGATTAAGCGTTTAGAGAATCTTTATTCTCAAAGAGTGGATGATCGTGAAAAGTCCATGAAGATGGAAAAAGAGTCCTTAGCGATGAAATACGAAGCAAAGCTAGCTCAACTCAATGAGTCTCACAACGATCAGTTGGATAGAATGAATAGACGCCATCAGGAAGATATGCAAAACTTGTCTGTGAAGATGAGTTCATATAGCAGGAAGGCGTAAGAAAATGTTAGCAGATCGTCGAGCAAAAATTGTGGCCACTATCGGGCCGGCGACTCGTGAAGAAAAAAATCTTGAAAAAGCAATTAAGGCGGGTATGAATGTGGCTCGCCTTAATTTTTCCCATGGGACCCACGAAGATCATCTTAAAGTTATTCAATCTTTACGGAAGTTATCCGTAGAGCTTCGAGCCCCCGTGGCGATTCTTCAAGATCTCCAAGGTCCCAAAGTTCGCGTTGGGAAATTTGAGAACGGTTCTATCGAGATTAAACCTGGCGAGAAATTGGTGGTGACGACGGCCGCTGTTTTAGGAAAGCCAGGGTTGATCCCTTCAGACTTTAAAGAGCTTCCGTTGGCTTGCGTCCCGGGAACTCGAATTCTTTTGGATGACGGTTTGATGGAAATCAAGGTTCTTCAGGTGCGCGGAGAAGAATTGGATGTGGAAGTTATTTATGGCGGCGTACTCAAGGACCGTAAAGGGATGAATCTTCCGGGAGTGAATCTTCCGGTGGATTGCATGACGCCCAAAGATATTGAGGATCTTGAGTTTGGTCTTAATAATAAGGTCGACTATGTGGCCCTTAGTTTTGTTCGTCATGCTCGAGACATTCGTAAACTGCGTGAGATGGTTGAGGCAAAAAATTCCTCTGCAAAGATTGTTGCAAAAATTGAGATGGTCGAAGCTCTTGAGAACCTAGAGGAAATCTGTCGTCTGAGTGACGTGGTGATGGTGGCTCGCGGTGATTTGGCCGTTGAGGTGGGACAAAGTCGTTTGCCGGGCTTTCAAAAACGTATCATTCAGGTTTGTAACCAGCTTGGGAAGCCGGTGATCACGGCGACTCAGATGTTGGATAGTATGGTTGAAAATCCTCGTCCCACGCGGGCTGAAATTACAGATGTGGCCAATGCGGTGTTGGATGGAACAGATGCGCTCATGCTATCGGCGGAATCGGCAAGCGGGAAGCACCCGTTCAAGTGTATCCGCACCATGCATGAGATTATCTGCGAAGTTGAAAGAAATGAAGAAGAGTACTACAAACTTTCGTTGGAGAATGAATTTTTAAGCGCCCCGGCGGCGATTGCGGCAAGTGCTTCACTGAGTGCCCTCAAACTAAATGCCACGGCCATTATTTGCCTTACGACTTCTGGTAAAACGGCGAACATCATATCTGGATTCCGTCCTCGGGCGCGAATTATCTCAATCACGCAGCACATGGATGTTTTGAATTCCATGGAAATGATGTGGGGGATTCAGACTCATATGATTAAGCCCTATAAAACCATGGAAGATGTTTTGACTCAGATTGATCAGTTGATGGTGACTCACGGTTTAGCAAAAACCGGGGATCGAGTGATTTTGACCTTGGGGCAGCCTATTGCTCAAGGGGCAAAGACGAATTCGATTTATGTGCATACGATCAACGGGGAGCAGTATTCGAAACTTCCGGATGAACAACTGCCGTTGCGCTGTCAGGCGGATCCTAACGTTGAATAATAAAAAAAAGGGAGCGATAACGCTCCCTTTTTTTATCTTAACTTTTTCTTCAGATTATTTACGATAGTCCAATTGCGAGCCAAGGGCTCTACGTCCTCAAGGGAAACCATGATATAAACCCCTTGTTCGTCCATGATCTTTTCCGTGAGATATTTTTTCTCAATCAAAGGATTCACGTCATCGGTGCGAATAAGATTGCCGGTTTCTTTCATGGATTCATTTTGAACGTCGTTCAGATTCACTTTGCGGAATCCTTTGGCGTTAGGTTCTGCTTTTCGGGCAAACAGAAGAATGCCATTTAAAATGCGCACATCTTGATCTGAGAGTTGCGGCAGACGGTCTTTTTCTTGTTTGAAAAGCCAGTCATTGTACCAATCCACGAAAGAAAAAAGATCCTGGGGTTTTGCGTTGATAATTTTCTGTGTTCCGTCGCCGCGATCTTCTTGGACAATGTATCCTAGGTCCGTCAGGGCGTTCACAACACTTTGCATTTTGTTGGTTGCCTCTTGGAAGATCTGAATTGTGTAATTGCGAAGAAGCACGGATGAAAAACTAACTCCGCCATTTTCTTCGGCCTTTCCATATTTGTGACCGACAAGATTCAGGATCGAGATGTACTTATTAACGATATGCGGAGGAAAGCGATCTTCATCTGGATTGGCGTTTTCCAAAATTTTGATCTTCTTATTAGCTTCGCGAAGATTCTCGTTGAGAGTTTTCATGATGGCACGAACCCATACGGGAAGTTGATCCATCTGTTTTGTCAAAGATTCATAGGGGAGGGAAATCACCTCGGCGTCCTTAGTGGCTTTGACGTTGGCACTTCGAGGTTTGTTGTCGAAAAGAGCCATCTCGCCAACCATAGCCCCCGCATTGATTTCAGCTAAAATAATCTCGGAATTGCCTTTTGTTTTAGTGATGGCAAAAGAACCAGATTTGATAATGTACATTGCATCAGGAGCGTCGCCTTCTCTAAAGAGATAGGTATCTTTTGATACTTTTTTTGCTTCTGCCACCAGAGACCTCATTGTTCAGAATTGAAGTCTTATTATCACTGGAAAAAGAAGGAGGGGCAATTGGGAGCTAGACCTTGGCGCGATAAAAAAAGGCCTCCTTCGAAACTGGGAGGCCTGGGTAAATTAGAACGTCATGGCTTTACAATCAGGAGCAATTGTCATCTTGCCTTCAGTTGCGGCCAAGACTTTTTCTGGAGTTAAATCGGGGGCGTATTCTTTTAAAACGAACCCTTGAGGTGTGATTTCAATCACTCCAAAATCACTCACAATTTTTTTAATGCACTTCACTCCCGTCAGGGGAAGTGTGCACTTGGTACGAAGTTTTGAGTTTCCTTCTTTATCCGTATGTTGCATAGCCACGATGACGTTGCGAGCGCCAGCTACGAGATCCATCGCGCCCCCCATGCCTTTGACCATTTTTCCGGGGACCATCCAATTGGCAATGCTTCCTTGTTCATCAACTTCCATCGCACCAAGGACAGTGAGATCCACATGTCCACCGCGGATCATTGCGAAACTGTCCGCACTTGAGAAGAAGCTGGCTCCGGGTAAGGCTGTGACTGTTTGTTTGCCGGCGTTGATAAGGTCTGGGTCTACTTCAGATTCAGTAGGAAAAGGTCCCATTCCCAAAAGACCGTTCTCGCTTTGTAACATAACGAATTTATCTTGAGGGATGTAGTTCGCAACCAGCGTGGGAATTCCAATTCCTAAGTTTACGCAGTAGCCATCTTGAACTTCTTGAGCAATTCGTTGTGCGATTTGTTCTCTTGTTAATGGCATACTTTAACCCTTTCTTACGGTCTTTTGTTCGATACGTTTTTCATAGTTGGCACCCTGAAAAATTCGTTGCACGTAAACACCTGGAGTGTGGATTTGATCTGGATCGAGTTGTCCCACTTCAACCAGTTCTTCAACTTCCGCCACCGTGATTTTACCGGCCGTTGCTGCCATGGGGTTAAAGTTGCGTGCTGTCTTTCTGAATACAAGATTTCCGAATTTGTCACCTTTCCAGGCTTTGACGAAGGCAAAGTCGCCGACGATACCACGTTCAAGAACGTAATCGCGACCCTCGAAGTTTTTAACTTCTTTGCCTTCTGCAACCAGGGTTCCAACTCCGGTTGGAGTGTAAAAGCCAGCAATGCCAGCTCCGCCTGCGCGAATTCGTTCCGCTAAGGTTCCTTGAGGGCAGAATTCTAATTCCAGTTCACCGCTCATGTAGAGTTTTTCGAATAAGGCGTTTTCACCAACATAAGATGAGATCATTTTTTTAATTTGGCGATTTTGTAAAAGTTGTCCCAATCCAAAATCGTCGACCCCGGCATTGTTGGAAACGCAGGTCAGACCTTTCACTCCCATATCTCGTAAAACGGCGATGCTGTTTTCCGGAATTCCACAAAGACCAAATCCACCAAGAATCAAAGTCATGTTGTCTTTGACATCAAAAAGTGCACTCTTGGCATCTTTAAAGACTTTTTTACTCATAAAAGAGCTTCCTCAAAAAAGGTTTCCGATAAGCAGCCGAGGTCTTTTTTAAAGACCTCGGCGACTTATGTGAATTGAATTTAAAATATTAGATTTTTTCTACGATCAAAGCGACGGCTTCTCCGCCACCGATACACAATGTCGCTAGACCATAGCGTTTGTTGTGTGTGTGAAGAGCGTGAACAAGAGTCGTCAAAATACGAGCTCCCGAAGCGCCGATCGGGTGCCCGATGGCCACAGCGCCACCGTGAACGTTGACTTTTGCTGCGGGAATTTCAAGTTCTTTCATCGCTACTTGAGTGACGACTGCGAATGCTTCGTTGATCTCCCAAAGATCGATGTCTCCCACTTTCAAGTTGGCTTTGTTCAAAGCCCCTTTGATTGCTCCGACAGGAGCTGTGGTGAAGTACTTAGGATCATGAGCAAAAGTTCCGTGGGCCACAATCTTGGCCAAAGGTTTAATTCCGCGTTTTTTTGCTTCGCTTTCAGACATCAAAACATGAGCCGCAGCTCCGTCATTGATTTTAGAAGCATTCGCAGCTGTGATGGTTCCCGTTTTGTCGAAGGCTGGTTTCAAGCCTGGGATTTTGTCAAAATTTGTGTTGAAAGGCTCTTCGTCTTTATCGATCGTGACTGCGCCTTTTCTTCCCTCAACAACTACAGGAGCAATTTCGTTTTTGAAAACGCCTTTGTTCCAAGCTTCTTGAGCTTTTTTGTAAGAGTCGACGGCAAAAGCATCTTGTTGTTCGCGAGTGAAGCTGTGTTCTTTAACGCAAATTTCCGCCGCATTTCCCATGTGGAAATTGTTGTATGGATCCCAAAGGCCATCTTTAATCATAGAGTCCGTCATTTGAGTTGGACCCATGCGATAGCCCGAGCGAGAGTTCTCAAGAAGATGCGGAGCCAAAGTCATGTTTTCTTGGCCGCCAGCAACAGCAATCTTTGTATTGCCAAGAGCAATAGAGTCCGCCGCCAACATCACCGCTTTTAATCCAGATCCGCAAACTTTATTGATTGTCATACAAGGCGTGGAGTTTTTAAGTCCTGCGTACAAAGCCGCTTGACGAGCGGGAGCTTGCCCTACGCCCGCAGTTAAAACGTTACCCATGATGCACTCATCGATTTCGTCTGGAGAGACTCCGGCACGAGCGACAGCTTCTTTGATTGCAACCGCACCGAGCTTTGGTGCAGGAACAGAAGAGAAACCTCCTTGGAAGGAAGCCACGGGAGTTCTTACGCTGCTTACAATTACGACATTTTCCATATTTCACCTCAATTTGTGTCGAGGACTTCTGTCCCCGCCCTTTCGGGTTCACTTAGAATTGCCTTCGTGGCAATTTTATTGTCAATGCCCCGATACTTTTTTATATTTTAAAGTCATAGTCAATAAAATGCCTGGAGGCATTTTTTATCGCGTAGCCCCCGAAAGGGGGAGGTAGGAGCCAACGCATGTCAGCGATTAGTGTCATTCTTGCTCATCTTTTATTCCAGCCTGTTATGGCGGCCACGTTCGAGGTTCCTGTTTCTGATGGAGATCGTCTCGTCCTGAAGGGTTTAGAGGCCCAGGTGCAAGTTGTGGGACAGGTTGGCAATTCTTTGAAGGTGTCGGGCGTGGAAGAGGCTGGCAGCGAGGGCGTTTTCACAGTTACTAAAAAAGATAATATCATCGAAGTTCGTATGAACGAATACAGCGGGAAGAAATCCTGGCTGAACATCTTGCCTAGAGCAGCTTCGCAAGTGAGAAAAATTGAAATTTGGGGCCCCTCCATTCCTGCAGAGATTCAATTGCGCGGCGGAGCGGTGAACGTGCAAAAATGGAGTAAAGACTTGAAAGTGAGTGTGACTCAAGGGCGGGTCAGTGCTCAGAACGGAGCGGGCTCATTGCAAGTGTATATGCAAAAGGGCGACGTGACCATTCAAGATCATACTGGAAAAGTGGAGGCGGATTCCTATAACGGGTCTATGACCTTAAGAAACATCCAAGGGGATGTGGATGCGAGTCTTTTTGCGGGACAGCTTCAGATTGAAAAAGTTCGGGGCTTTTTATCCCTGACGACTCAACAGTCCAATAGCAAGATCAATCAGGGAAGCGGAACCATTCAGTTTGAAAATGGGAAGGGTTCTTTAAATATCCAGGCATTCCAGGGTCGCCTCGAAGGGCAAAACCAAGAGGGCTCGGTGACGGTCTCTATGGCTTTGGATTCTGAGTTGGATGTTAATTCGAGGTCTGGAAAAGTTGCCGTTCAGTTGCCGCCATCTTCGGGGGCCCTTTTGAATCTTATGACCGTCGAGGGGGAAATTTTTGTTCCGTCCGAGCTGAGGGTCACAAAATTGGGCGCAGAGAAAAGCGTGCGTGGCCGATTGCGGGGCGATGCACAAAGAGGCAGCGTCTTTGTGCGCAGTCAGGACGGCACAATTTCAGTGAAATGAGTTGACGACCCTCTTTAAATGATTCACACATGGAATGATCTTGTAGCAATCCTAACTCTGCGAAAGCGGGGTAGGCTTATCTAGGTAGAATTATGGCAAAAATCGTTAAAAAGAAGCCCGCAGCGAAAGCTGCTTCAAAACCTGTTAAAAAAGCTCCGGCGAAAGCGGCGGCCAAGCCTGCACCTAAAAAAGCAGCGCCCAAGGCTGTTGTGAAGAAAAAGGCGGAAAAGGCTCCTGCGAAGGTTGCCAAAAAGCCTGAAATGAAGAAAAAGCCCGAGATTAAGCCAGCCAAAGTGGCGGCGAAACCTGTTAAAGAGGTCAAGGAGACGAAAGAATCCAAGGCTGAACTAGCTAAGAAACAAGAGAAAAAAGCTCCAGTTCCTCAGCCTGTTGTTGAAAAGGCCCCTAAGAAGGAAGCGAAAGCTCCTAAGAAGGGTAAAGCAAAAAAAGAGAAGGAAAAGGACGAAACCGATCTTGATGATGACTTTATCGCTGATGATGACCTCATGGGTGATGAGATCGGTGAGTACGAGGAAGAACTCAAAGCGGTTGAAGAAGCCGAAGAAGAAACTGAGATCGTCGAAGAATGGACCGGCGAAGAAAAAGTGAAGACCGAAGAAGAAGTCATTCTGACGGATGCGGAAGGTCGTCGTTATTGCCGTGCCCGCGACTGCGATCAGATTGCTGCTGTTGATGCTTATTGCCGTTATCACTACCTCTTGTTCTGGAAGAAGATCCAAGTTCGTAAGAAGATTTTGGCTGATGGAAAGCTAGAGCGTTACGTAGAGGAATTGACTTCTCGTTATCCAGATAAGTTTCTTGAGATGATCCGTCGCGATTTGCGCACGGAAAAAGACTTCCTTGGAGCTATTCAAGAGCTGGAAATCGATGAATCAGCGGGAGAAAATGAATTTGAAGAGGATACTAGCGCCTTTATCGAAGAAGTTCGTGGTATGGGCGAAAATGGAGCCTCTGGTGTTGAGGACGATGAGTACTAAAGCTTAAATAGTGCTTAAAATCAGTGCTTTACAAAAGCCTGCGACGCAAAGCCGCAGGCTTTTTTTATTGCAAATGAGAAATTCGGCTGTTACTCACTAACCCAAGTTACTCGGATATAAGTCAGAGATAGGGTCTGACGTTTCTACTTGCCACCGTAAACGGCAATCTATTTGGAGGGGTCATGCTAAAGAGTTCAGCTCTTTTGGTTCTGGTGTTGTTGTTTTCAACCATTTCTGACGCGGGTCAGAGTTTTCCAACGGGGCCAGACGCGGCACTGACGCCCGGAGTTCTTTGTTCTAATCCTGACGAATACCGCTATCCTGAAAAAATTAAGTATTGTGAACGTGATGTCTCGACATCTCAAAAAGCGGCTATTTTTCAAAAATACGATCAAATTGGTTACCGCACACGCTCTATGAAGCGCCAAGCATTTAAGATCGATCATTACATTCCTTTGTGCGCCGGTGGAAGCAACGACAGTCGTAATCTTTGGCCACAGCACGAATCTGTTTATGAAGTTACTGACAAGTTAGAAGCTTTGATTTGTGAAAAAATGGCAGCGGGCCGTTTGAAACAAAAAGACGCTGTTGTCATTATCATGGAAGCTAAAAACAACCTTGATGAAGTTCCAGCGATTGAAGCTCGCGTAAGAGCACTTTAGTTTTAGAATTTATCTCATGTGAGGGGGAGCCCACGTCTGAAAAGGCGTGGGTTTTTTATTTCTTCTGAGGTTAGTGAAGGTCGTCCTTCTTCTTTTTAGGGGCACCACCGAACATGCGGGGGCCTGAATCGTCCAACTCATCCTCATCGTCGTCTGATGAAAAATCATCCTCGTCACGCGGTGGGGAGAGTTCTTCACTTTGTTCGGCGCGAGATAGGGCGTCTTCATCACTTTCGCCCTCTTCGTGAACTAGGGATGCCTCAGAAAGTCCTAAAAGCTTATCTGCCTCGGCCTCAAGAGATGTATTTTCAGTCGTGAATTGCAGATAAATTTTCTTCCCTTGGAACGGGAACTCTTTCCATGTGTAGGGGAAGTCCACTTCGCCATCGTTTTCCAGATACTCCATCATCATGCTGGCGGCCGCATCCACGCAGTTGTGGATTCTTTTGACGGCATCTTGTTCGTCCTGAGAGTAATTCATAGAAACTTCGAAGTTTGCTTGAGCCAGACGGCCTTTTTCCAGATATCCAACGCGAAGCGTAATTTCTTCTGGATAAATACGCCCCTCGATAAGCAGATCGCCTTGGTCTAAATATTGGGCAAAGTTCTCTTTGAAAACCGCCTGGATCTGATCTGAGTATTCCTTAGGAAATGAGGTCCATTTTTTTGAGCTTTTCAGTCTAGGATTCATGACTAAGGCCTCCATCAAGCAGCATGGTTTTTTTGACATTTTTAAAACGCTCCTCTATAACTCACTTTCTTTAATGACACAAGAGGTAAGAACCCGTGGAAAACACTTCGCAAAATACCGAAAGCCTTCAGCAAAATAATGATATCGGGCAAGGCCGTGGTGTTTATATTTCCACCTACGGTTGCCAGATGAATGTGAACGATACGGAACGTATGTACTCCCTTCTGGAGATGCAAAATTTCACTCCCGTAGAAAAACCGGAAGACGCCTCTTTGATTATCATCAACTCCTGCAGTGTGCGCGAAAAACCGGTTCATAAGGTTTATTCCGAGGTGGGAACCTTCCGTAAGATGAAAGAAAAAAATCCAAGCCTGAAAATCGGCGTTGGCGGTTGTGTCGGTCAGCAGGAAAAAGAGAACCTGATCAAGAATCAGCCCATGATTGATTTTGTTTTCGGGACAGATCAAATCGACAATCTTCCCCAGCTTGTGGCCCAGTCTTTTGAGGGAGAGAAAAGACTGATCAATGCGAAGTTCGAACACCGGGCCCCTTATCATATCGAAACCATGGTGCGAAATCCGGGGGTGGCGACTTTTGTGAATATCACGAAGGGTTGCGATAATTTTTGTACTTTCTGTGTGGTGCCCTATACTCGCGGTCGTGAGAAGTCGCGTCCTCTTCAGCACATTCTGACGGACATTCGTCATCTTGTGAAACGAGGCGTGAAGGAAGTGACGCTGTTGGGACAAAACGTGAACTCTTACAAGGGTGAAGAAGATATCGATTTCGCGGATTTGTTAGCGAAGGTCGCGACCGAAACGGACGTTGAAAGAATTCGTTTTACGACGTCTCACCCTAAAGACTTTAATCAGAAGCTTGCCGACACCATGGCGGCTCATCAAAATAAGGTGATGGAGTATATCCATCTGCCGTTCCAAAGTGGTAATACGCGCATTCTGGAAAAAATGAATCGCAACTACACGCGCGAACAATATCTGGAAAAGATCGCGATGTTGAAAAAGACCATTCCGAATGTGGTGTTTTCGACGGATATCATTGTCGGCTTCCCAGGGGAAACGGAAGAAGAGTTTCAAGATACAGTGACGATGGTTCAGGAAGGCGGCTTTGAGACGATTTTTGCTTTTAAATACTCTCCACGTCCCTTTACGAAGGCTGCGAAATTCGAAGAGCAAGTTGATGAAGAAGTTAAAACAGATCGCCTGAATCGCCTGTTTGATGCTCATGATAAAATGGCTTTTGATCTTGTGAAACGCTATGAAGGCCAGACGATGCAGGTTTTGGTTGAAAACGTGGATCGTGAGCATGGAAAGATCCAAGGTCGCAGTACCGGGAATAAACTTGTGCATTTCTTGGGGACTCCGGATTTGATTGGAAAAACGGTGAATGTGAAAATCACGAAAGCATTCCCCGCGGTGTTTAGAGGAGAATTGATCTAAGTCATGAAAGATCTTCTGGATTTAAACAGCCTTAAGGCTCAGATTATTTTTGCCCAGCAATCGCAGGAAGAGGAAACATTTCATCAAAATGATCTTGTGCGCCTTTTTCCTTATGGTTTGTCAGTGACCACCGATGCGTCTCGTCCGTTTTTGTTGTTAAAAGATGAGGCTCATCAATACACTTTACCTGTGGCAGTGAGTCCGATTGATGCGGGCGTGGCGCTTTCTCAGTCGAACAAAATGGCCTTAGAATCTTCGCCTCATAAATTTACGGCGCTGTTGCTGCAAAGTTTGCAGATCGAAATTAAGCAAGCTGTGTTTGTTGAAATCAAGGGCTCTCATCAATATGTGCGTCTTTACATAAGCGGACACTCCAGTCTGAACTCTATGAAACTTCGTGCTGATGAGGCGATGTCTTTGTGTTTGTATTTAGATGTGCCTCTTTTTGCGACCAAAAATTTTATTGGTCGCTCAAAAGTCATGAGCACCGAGGTCGAGAGCGGCGCGCAAAAGCTGCAAAATTTCGGATTCTTTGACAAAGGGTCTGGATATCTCAATTAGATTTTGTAAAGATGAGGCATGACACACCTTCCTCATCTTATTACAGATCTTGGTTTCATTCTGATTATCGCAGCTCTTGCAACCTTGCTCTTTAAAAAGTTAGGCCAGCCCCTTGTTTTGGGTTATCTGATTGCTGGTTTTTTGGTCAGTCCTCATGTGCCGTTTTTTCCGACCGTCACAGATCGTGAAAGTATTCAAGTCTGGTCAGAAATCGGCGTTATCTTTCTTCTCTTCAGCTTAGGTCTTGAATTTAGTTTTAAAAAACTTTTTAAAGTGGGTGGCTCTGCCGGCTTTACGGCCATCTTTGAAATCCTATTCATGATGGGTCTTGGTTATCTGGTAGGACAGATGCTGGGATGGAATAACATAGACAGTCTTTTTTTTGGGGCGATTCTTTCCATGTCCTCGACGACCATTATCGTGCGTGCCTTCCAAGAGTTGGGCATGAAGGGGCAAAAGTACGTTGAGTTTGTTTTTGGAGTTCTGATCGTTGAAGATATTGCCGCCATTTT
>JANJTG010000547.1 GCA_024711265.1 Bdellovibrio sp.
CGTCAGTCGCCGCCCTGGACGAGAAACGCGTCGACACACTGCCGGCAATCCTCGTCACGCATCAAAAGAAGATCCTTGTGGCCAAGCGCAGCGAAATGCCGGTGCTGCACTGGCACCCCTGCCAGCTTGAGCTGTATCGAAAACCGTTCGTTCATTACTTTGGTAAAGGCCTGCCCGCCCCCTCCCTGCATCCCTGCCGAGAGCAGCAGGAAACGCGTCCCGGCGAGCGTCGCGAGGGGATGCCCAGCAGGAGAAAGGCGGCGCTGCCGCCCCTCGTCCTCACCCATCAGGCGGAGTAACTTGCGGACTCTGCGATCCTGGTGAGCCAGCCCCAGGCTCTGCTCCGCAAGCATGCGGATCGCCAGGGGAACGTCGAAATGTGCGCCATCAAGGCAGATGATCTGGGCGATCACCGAATTCGTCAGGCGGTAGCGCTGTAGGTAGCCAGGATCGCACGCAAGCAATGCGGCCAAGTGCGCACCCGACGAAAAGCCGACCAGGGTGATCCGCGACGGATCACCGCCATAGCGGCGGATGTTGATGCTCATCCACTTGATCGCCTTCGCGATGTCATCGACCTGATCGGGAATGTCGGCATCGGGCGAGAGCGGATTTTGCACGAGCCGGAAGTTCATCGACACGAACACCCAGCCCCGCATCGCAAACCAGTGCGCCATGCCCCCCTCCCGGCCATGCACAGCCAGCTTGCTGCCACCCGACCAATCGCCGCCATGTACGAAAAGCGCGACCGGCCGGCGCGGGCCCTCCCCACGCACCCTGCAGCGATAGATATCGAGCAGGTTCAGGCGGGCATCGCAGTCCTCGGCCTCCCGGTAGGCGAGATTGCGCTCGACATCGATGTTCACCGGTGCGCTCGAAACCGGCATGGTGCGATGCCCCATTTCCAGCGCCCTGCGCAGGCCGGCACGGCGGAAACACTCATTCAACCAGCGCCTCCTCCGCCCGTCCGACGACCTTCGCCCTGAACTGTGCGTTGTTCTTCCTCACGAACGCATCATATTCGTCGAAGCCGTCAGGGCTGAAGGGGTCATATTGATAGCCGCGATCCCGCGTGGCCTGGCCGCGATCCAGATCCTTCAACCCGGCAGTCACCTCCCCCGGTACCAGCAGCCCCAGGGCACGGTAGATCGTCGTAATCGAGACGGAAGGACGCTTGATCACATCCTCCGCAGCCACGCGTAGTTGCCGCTCTGCGGGGATCGTCCGTTCGCAGGTTTCGACCAGGCGCCGGCTGTCTTCACGCATCCGGGACACAAAGCTGTCGTGCCACCCCGGAAGGGTCAGCGGATCCTTTCCGGTTTTCGACCAAGTCGACATCCTGACCAGCGCCATCAGGGACGGCATGAAGTGCGACGACTCGCGCACCACGACGATGAAACGCGCCTCAG
>JANJTG010000344.1 GCA_024711265.1 Bdellovibrio sp.
GTCAGAATATCTGTCGTTTTTCCAGCCTGAATTTCGGAGTAAATTTTGTTCACTTCGTTTTGCATAAAATCTCCTTCAAAAAATGCGACTATGTTTCCAAGGCCTTCAAGGATTCAAGAATAGCCGGAACATGGATTTCAATAATTTTTTCAGCAGAGAGGCCACGCTCAATCTCGTAAGTCAGAGTGGGAAGATGTCTTTCAAGGCCCGAGAAAGTGCCCAGACAGCCTGGCGTCGGATAACCGATATCGTCATCAATTTTATATCCGGTATGCTCCGCCAAAATTGCGGCGACCTTGTGGCAATCTCCATTGACATTTAAAATAGGATGCCATGAGTGCAAAGAAAGAACAAAAATAGGCGCTTTCTTTTCCAGGTAATCGATCAAACCTTTGTTTTCATTTTCACTTCCAGCAAAAGGCCCGGGATGATAGCGCGGAGTTTTAACTTCGGGAGACCAATCTTTCGTGGGGAGATTTCGATTCAGATCCACGCCGTTCCCGTTACCGCGTGTTTTGAAAATCACTCCTTCAAGATTGAACTGGGGAACCAGAGTGATATTCAATTTGTACGGATTAGCTGTCATAAAATGTTTTAAAAGCTCTTGAGCTGCGATAACACCTTCGACTTCATCCCCATGGACTCCGCCTAGAATTAATACTTCAGGGCCGCCATTGTGAAATTCATAAGCGGGCACGGGCAGACCCTTCGAGGTGTAGGTAAAAATAGAAGTTTTCATGACAAATCATCCTTCCTGGGCCATGATACTAGCACGAGGTTTTTATGGAATACATCAATAATGAATTGTGCCTTGGGCCGTTAAAAAAACCGCTTTTACCTCTGTGTGCGAACTACATGCGGCCCATTTATGTCTATGATCTTGATTTTGTGGCGCAACGATATCAGGCCATGACAAAGGCTTTGCCGGGAACTCGTGTTTTTTACGCAATGAAAGCCAATCCCAATGTGGAGGTTTTGCAGAAGTTGAAACACTTGGGAGCCGGAGCGGATGTTGTTTCACTGGGGGAAATTAAAAGAGCCTTGGAAAGTGGCTTTAGTCCTCAAGATATCGTATATAGCGGCGTGGGGAAAACTCGCCATGAGATTTCTGAAGCGCTCACCTTGGGGATTTATCAAATCAATGTGGAGAGTCTTCCGGAGCTTGAGCGTATCGGCGCAATGGCGCGTTCTTTGGGGAAGAGGGCCTCAGTGGCTTTGCGACTGAATCCTGATATTGATATTAAAACTCATCCCTATATTGCGACAGGGTTGAAAGATAATAAGTTTGGTATGGAGCTTTCACTGATTCCAGATCTTGTGAAATGCCTTCAAACTTACTCGGATTCTTTGGAGCTTGTCGGAATCAGTCTTCATTTGGGATCTCAGATGTTGGAGTTTTCTGGCTACCAAGAGGCCTTAAAGCGATTGAAAACGGTCTATGTCGATCTGCAAAAAAAGTTCGACACATTGACCCGATTTGATTTTGGTGGTGGGTTGGGGATCTTTTACGACCGACTGGATGTTGAGCTGGAAGAAAGTCTTTTGAAGGACTATGCCAACATCACGTTGGAGACGTTGGGAGATTTGCAGTGTGAACTTCAGACCGAGCCGGGTCGATGGTTGGTGGGTCACTGTGGGACTCTCATCGCTCAGGTTCAATATGTTAAAAAGACCAGCGCAAAAACGTTTGTCATTGTGGATGCGGGCATGAACCATCTGATTCGTCCGTCTTTATATGAGGCGGAGCATTTGATTTTTCCTCTTAAAAAGACGATGGAGGTCATGAAGGCGGACATTGTGGGGCCGATTTGTGAATCTTCCGACTTCTTCGCAAAAGAACGAACGTTAGGCAAAGTTCAAGAGGGAGACTTTGTTGCTATCATGGATTCCGGAGCCTATGGATACTCCATGGCCAGTCTTTATAATCTGCAAGAACTGCCTTTAGAGATCTGCCTTTAGATAAAGGCGCCACTCCTGACAAATCGCAATGCAAAAAGGTACGGCGTGTACCCTCTTAGAGGTCGACGATGCGGAAGTCGTCGGCTTTGACGGGTTTTAGGATGCGATGGGCGACTTCGGTGAAATGAGACGAGTAATCTGTGGTCATAATATCGATACGACGGGGAGTTGATTCGGTATTGGGTTTTAGGCGCCCTTCTTTAAAGTCCCGTTCTAGCCAGCGGGCGATGGCTTCCCCTGAGTCCACCAATTCAATCGAAGAGCCCGTGACGCGGGCGATGGAGTTTTTAAGAATCGGATAGTGAGTGCAACCTAAAATCAGAGTGTCGATGTGGTTTTGCAGTAAAGGACTGAGATAACGGAAAACAATCAAATTCGTCACGGGATCTGAATCCCAACCTTCTTCGGCCAAAGGGACAAAAAGAGGACAGGCTTGATCGAAGACTTCGGCCTTGGCGTTGAGCTCATGGATTTTTTTTGTATAAGCCTGACTGTTGACGGTGGCGCGTGTTCCAAGCACGCCGATTTTTCCGGTTTGGGAAAGCTCTAAAGCTCTTTGAGAGCCGGG
The DNA here is from genome assembly GCA_024711265.1 of Bdellovibrio sp. Taxonomy (GTDB): domain Bacteria; phylum Bdellovibrionota; class Bdellovibrionia; order Bdellovibrionales; family Bdellovibrionaceae; genus Bdellovibrio. Next base: position 2,528 of record JANJTG010000344.1, read on the forward strand.
TTCGATGACGTTGTAAATAGGCAAGCCATCAAACTCTTTTTCCGTCAATTGACTGGAAGCCGTATTGCAGGCAATGACAATCGCTTTGACGTTTTGTTTTTCTAGGAAATGAATATTCTGCTCAGAGTATTTACGAATTGTCTGAGGAGATTTAGATCCGTAAGGCAAACGAGCGGTGTCCCCCAAATAAAGAAAACTTTCTTGGGGGAACTGCAAAGCCAATTCCTTAAGAACGGTGAGGCCACCGATCCCAGAATCAAAAACACCAATAGGACGGGAGTCCGAGTTCGACATTCTTAGAGTTTTACTCCGTGAGCGCGAGATTCGGCAACTCCGTTTGCTGACATTTCCATAAAGAGAGCTTTTTCACGTATTTCAGCAATAGAGGTCGCATTGACGTAACTCATTCCAGAACGAATGCCACCCGTGACTTCCAAAATAACATCTTTCACATGTCCTTTGACACTGACTTGAGTGGATTCCCCTTCGGGAGCCATACCCTCAGGAACGCCGCCGCGCCAAGAGTCTTGAGCGGATCTGGAAGCCATACCACGGTATTGTTTTTTTCCATTTTTAATTTCACCCGGAGTTTCAATCGTACCCGAGAGCATACTTCCGAGCATGACGATGCTGGCGCCCGCGGCGAAGGCTTTCACCATGTCTCCAGAGGTACGAATACCACCGTCGGCGATCACGGGAACTCCGTAGCTGTCAGCAATTTCCGCACACAGAGCTACGGCAGTCAGTTGGGGAACTCCGCAACCTGTGATAATTCTTGTGGTACACATGGAGCCAGGACCGATGCCCACTTTGATGGCATCAGCGCCGGCCTCAATCAAGTCACGAGCCGCATCAGGAGTCGCCATGTTTCCGGCGATGATATCCACTTGAGGATATTGATCCTTAAGCCACTTCATCGTTTCCATCATTTGGACCGAGTGACCGTGAGCGATGTCGATGGTGATCAGATTGACCCCGGCATCAATAAGAGCTTTAGAACGGGCTTTGAATTCCTCACCCACACCGACACTTGCCGAGATGTTTTTCACGCCCGCTTCTTTTAAACGGCGAGCTTGAGAAGATTGTTCTTCAATTGTGATAAAACGATGAAGGATACCAACGCCACCAAGTTGGTTCATGGCTAAAGCCATGTCGTACTCTGTGATCGTGTCCATATTGGCGCTGATGATCGGAGTTTCGATGGTGATATTTTTGGTCAATTTCGAAGTCAGATGCGGGTCCCGACGGGAGCGAATGTCTGAACGGGCTGGTACAATAAGCACGTCATCGAAAGTAAGTCCACGTCCACGGTTTTTAATATCTTTCCAATTAAACATGAGCGTCATGTCTTCGAACCTCGCTTCTGAAAATATTAAACAGTATATGAGTTGATACTAAAAGCAGATAAGTGTCCAGCGCTGACAGCGAAAGACTTTGCAGTGGCGTCTTCCAAATCAGGCGATAAGAGTCAAAAAGGGCGGTGAGAACCAGGGGAATGAAAAGGTGAAAAAATATCACCACGCCGAGAACCTTCCCCCAGTGATGACGGACGATCTGGGCGGATCTTTGAAGGGCGTCTTCCTTGCCTTCGTCATAACGGGCGGAGCTGGTGACTACAAAGGGGACCAGAGAGTACTCTACATACTTCCAGAGACCAGGAAGAATCAGGAGAAGGGACCAAAGCAGGGTTTTCCCCCAGGAGCGAAGGGTTTCTATATAAATCTGATTTAGATTTTTCTTCAAAAATTCTTCCAGGGACTTTGTCCAGCCAATCTGAGTGTTGAGGGCGTAGAGGGCCACGCTCATCAATAGGACGGGGAATAAAATACTGCTAATGATGGAGAGAAATCCCCACATATAGACCTGCTGTTGCGCCCCCTGAGGGTCTCTGAGGGCATTTTCGATATGAAGGTTCAGGTACTGGTCGATGTTGGTAGACAAAACAACCAGGGCGAAGAGCGGAAGGAAGACTTTTTTAAAAACCTGAAGGTTTTCTGCAAAAAAATTCACTTAAGTATTTAGATCGTGAAATAGGGGGGGAGTCAAGTGGACTCTTGCCAAGAAACAGATCTCTTTAATCTCTGATTGGCAGCATAATTTTATAAGGAGGCTTGTTATGGAGCTTCGAATAATGGTTACAGGCGCTACTGGCACTATGGGCCAAGAAGTCGTGAACAGGCTTCGTCAGGCTGGTGCTGATTTTATAGCGGTTTCCCGCTCTTTGGAGCGACTTCCCCAGGGAGTGCCAGGGCTGTCGTTGAACTATGACAACCTTGCTTTGCTGGAGCAGGCTTTTCGGGGTGTGGATGTTCTGTTCTTTTTGCAGCCTCTGTCATGTGAAATGTTGCCTCAGGCGGAAAATATCGCTAAGGCGGCCCGCGCTGCCGGAGTTCAGTTTATTTTGCGCGTCTCCGGTTTAGGGGCGTCTTCGCGTTCTCCGTATCTTTTTCAGAAGGTCCAAGGAGAGGTTGATGAGATTCTCGAAGACTGCGGAGTGCGAGTGTGCATTCTTCGCCCCAATATCTTTATGCAAAGTTTTATTTCTCCATTTGGGGATTCTTTGCGACAAGGGATTCTTTATCTTCCCCAAGGGGAGGGGCGAACTTCCTTTTTGGATGCGCGAGATGCGGCGGAGGTGGCTCAAAAAATCCTTTTAGATCCATGGCGCTATGACCGGCAAAGCTTCGACTTAACGGGAGAACGGGCTCTTTCCAACGCGGAGGCCTTGTCTTTAATCTCTCATCAGGTGCGAAGACGAGTGGTGTATGTGCCCGTCACCGAAGAGGCGGCTTTGCGAAATTTAGAAAAATCGGGCGCGGATCGCTGGTCGACAGATCTGATTATGAGTATGCATAAGGCGACCAGAGAGGGGCAGGCCGCCTTGGTGTCAGAATCCGTAAAAGAGATTACGGGGCATGGTCCTCGCCGTTTTGAAGACTTCTGTCGGGAAAAGAGGGGAGAGTGGATTCTTCGTCCCCCTCAAGAGATGTCGATGTTCTAGGTTATTTCTTTTTGGATTCGAGGTATTCTTCATAGGTGATGTGGTTGTCATATACGACGCCCCCATCGATTTCGATAATGCGATTGGCAACTGTTTGGATCAATTCATGGTCGTGAGACGTGAAGATCACAGTGCCTTTAAAACGCTGGAGCCCTTCGTTGACGGCGGTGATGCTTTCAAGGTCCAAGTGATTGGTCGGTCCATCTAGAATTAGAATGTTGGCGCCCGATAACATCATCTTTGAGAACATGCAGCGAACTTTTTCTCCTCCGGAAAGAACTTTGGGTTCTTTCAAGGCATCCGTACCGCTAAAAAGCATTTTTCCCAGGAAGCCGCGCAAGAAAGTTTCATCCTTGTCTTCGGAATACTGTCGTAACCAGTCGACCAAGGAGGTTTCTTCGCCTTGAAAGTATTTGGAGTTGTCGGTCGGAAAATAGCTTCGCGAGGTGGTGATTCCCCAGGCAAAAGTGCCGGAATCCGCGGGAATTTCTTCAGAGAGAATTTCCATGAGCAAAGTTTTTGCCAAATCATTTTTTCCCACAAGAGCGACCTTGTCGCCCTTTTTGAGGGTGAAGCTAACGTTGCGAAGAAGAGCTTCACCTTCCAAGGATTTATTCAGGCGATCCACGACGAGGATGTCATTGCCTAGATCGCGTTTGATATCAAAGCCAATAAAAGGCTGCTTGCGCGAAGAGGCGGGAAGTTCATTGAACTCGAGTTTTTCAAGTTGTTTTTGGCGAGAAGAGGCTTGGCGGGATTTCGAGGCGTTCGCGCTGAATCTTTGGATAAAGGCTTTGAGCTCTTCGGCTTTGTCAGCACTTTTTTTGTTTTGGTCAGAGAGCAACTTTTGATTGAGCTCGCTGGCCTGTCTCCAGAAGTCGTAGTTTCCAGTGTACGTTGTGACCTTGCCAAAATCGATGTCAGCGATGTGGGTGCAGACTTTGTTTAAAAAGTGACGGTCATGGGAAATCACAATAACGGTATTCTGGAAATTGAATAAAAACTCTTCCAGCCATTGGATCGCGTAGATATCCAAGTGATTCGTGGGCTCGTCGAGCAGGAGGATATCGGGTTGCCCGAAAAGGGCTTGGGCTAAAAGAACCTTCACCTTTTCTCCGCCGTTAAGTTCTTTCATTGTTTTAGAGTGAAATTCGTCTGTAATACCCAAACCCGCGAGCATGACACCGGCTTCGGACTCGGCCTCCCAGCCGTTGAGTTCGGCAAACTCAGTTTCAAGTTCGGAGGCCCGTACGCCGTCTTCTTCTGAAAAATTTGGATTGGCGTAGAGTTGATCCTTTTCTTCCATGATTTTATAGAGACGTTCATTTCCCATTAGAACGGTCTTGAGGACGGGGTGTTCATCGTAGGCATAGTGATCTTGTTTAAGAATGGAAAGTCTTAGGTCAGGAGCAATATGAACTTCGCCCGTGTTGGGTTCGATTTCTTTAGAGAGAACCTTAAGGAAGGTTGATTTCCCGGCGCCGTTAGCACCAATCAGGCCATAACAATTGCCGGGGGTGAATTTAACATTCACGTCTTCAAATAGTTTTTTTCCACCGAATCGTAAACTGACGTTGCTTGTGCTGATCATTGAGGTCCTCTAAAAAGGGCATTTTTACGTCTCTTTCGAAGGAAACTCAACCCTTTCTTCAATTTATGAAGGGCTTACAGGACTTCTGCGATATCCGATTGCCTTCAGATCAAAAATTATCGAGCATGGTGATATGAATGATCATCACGATAATCCTCTTCCCCCGATCGAAGTCCCTATGGACGCCCTCAGCCCTGAAGCTTTGCAAGGCGTGATTGAAGCCTTTATTCAGCGGGAGGGGACCGACTATGGAGTGGTCGAGGCCGCCCATGAAACCAAGGTCGAACAGATTCTGCGACAACTTAAAAAAGGCGATATTAAGATTGCCTTTGATCCCAATACCGAAACGGTGGGTTTGGTCACTTTGGCAGAATGGAAACGATTTTCTCTGGCGCGGTAGGACGTTTCGTGGATTTACAAACCTATTTAAAAAATCGTGAGAAGATGAAGTTCGAAGAGGCCTCTTTGCGGGCTCTTTGTCCTCATTGCCTCCAGTCTTCCGTGACCTGCTACTGTTCATCGGTGAAGAGAGTGGATGTAAACATCGAGTTTGTTATTTTAATTCATCCCATCGAGGTGCGACGTCGGATTGCGACGGGACGTATGGCGCATCTGTGTTTGCATAACTCCCATTTGATATCGGGAGAAGACTATACTCATCATTCTGAAGTGAATGCCCTTTTAGGGGATTCTCGATATCACTCGGTGATTCTTTATCCCGGAGAAGATGCGGTGAATCTTTCGGATCTCACCGAGGAAGAACGATCTTCCGTGAGGCCCCAAGATCGGAAGTTGCGAGTCTTTGTCATCGATGGAACCTGGGCGACCGCAGGAAA
>JANJTG010000351.1 GCA_024711265.1 Bdellovibrio sp.
CAAAGACCCCACGGTCATAAAGAGAGTTCTTCACTCCCACAACTTGATCGTAAAGAAAAGAAAGAGGTCTTAGGTAAAACTTCATTTCGTCAAATACTCGTCCAAGGCCTTCACCACTCTTTGGGTGGCCCCTTTGTCGCCAAGATACTGGCGAAGTTGTCCCAGGTCGTGAAGAACCTGATTCTTATATGCCGGTTCGGCGATATAGCGTTCAACCAACGACGCCAAATGTTCCGGATTCACATCCGACTGCCATCTTTCAGGAACAGCCTCTTTACCTAAAATCAAATTCACCAAACCAAAGTACTTTGTTCCGCGCACAAAAATCTTGGCAAAAACCCCCGTCAGCCATTTCATTTTATACATGATGACCATCGGCTTTTTCAAAAGACCCACTTGCAAGGTGGCCGTTCCCGAGGCCACCAACATGATGTCCACAAGGTGAATCATGCGGAAGGGCTCGTCCTTCAGCAGAATGTAAGGCAAACGGAAATCTTCCAAATACTCTTGCATTTTCTCTTTACTAAAAGTCGGAGCCGTCAGAATGAGCACTTTTAAGTTTGGATACTTTTTCGAAAGAATTCTCGCAGTATCCAGTTGAATTTGAAAGTGCTGCTTAAGCTCCATACGACGACTGCCGGGCATCAGCCCCAAAACAATTTCATCGTCACGGATACCGCACTGGTTGCGATGATTTTTCAAATAGCTGGCATCATCCACCAGGCGCTCATCCAACTCATCCAACAACGGATGCCCCACAAATTCGCATGGCACCTGATGTTCTTCGTAAAAAGGCACTTCGAAGGGAAACAAAACAAGAACTTTTTGACAGTATTTTTTAATGGTCTTAACCCGGCCTTTGCGCCACGCCCAGACCTGCGGAGAAATATAATAAACAACGGGAATCCCCAAAGCATGCAGCTTTTTAGCCAACATCAAGTTGAACTCGGGGTAATCCATCACAATCGCTACTTTGGGACGACGTTTTTCAGCTTCAACCACCAAACGATCAAAAACAGACTTCAAGTGACTGTACTGAGAAATAACCTCCGCAGCTCCCACGACAGCCATCTCTTCGGCTTTTCCCAGACGCTCAAATCCCTGATCTTCCATGTCCTGGCTGCCTACGCCAAAGGCGTGGACCTTACGTCCCTGCTTTTTCCAGGTCTCAAGAATTCTTTGTGCG
>JANJTG010000380.1 GCA_024711265.1 Bdellovibrio sp.
AGATTCTAGCCCCGATTGCCGCAGGGCCGCCTAGGCCCCGGGCTGGCCCGCCAGCCAGCTGTCGATGAGCCAGCGCGAAATGGACAGGCGCGGCGACAGCAGCAGTTCGCCCGAGGCGACGCCGGCGTGGATGTCGGCGGCGCTGAACCAGCGCGCCTGCTCGAGTTCGTCGCTCACCACCGGCTCCACCGGCGCGCCTTCGGCGTGGAAACCCACCATCAGCGCGGCCGGGAACGGCCAGGGCTGGGACGCCGCGTAGGTGCAGGAGAGCACCGGCACGCCGGCTTCCTCCATCACTTCGCGCGCGACGGTTTGTTCCAGCGATTCGCCGGGTTCCACGAACCCCGCCAGCACCGACCAGCGGTTTGGCGGCCAGCTGGCCTGGCGGCCCAGCAGCAGGCGCGCGCCGTCGGTGACGGCGACGATGATGGCGGCGTCGGTGCGCGGGTAGTGTTCCAGCCCGCAGGCCGGGCAGCGCGCGCTGTAGCCCGCGCGGACCAGCACCAGCAGCTCGCCGCAGCCACCGCAGTGGCGGTTGCGCTGCTGCCAGTGCACCAGCGCGCGCGCCTGGGACAGCGCGGCGGCGTCGAGCGCGGGCCAGCGCATGGCGGCGTCGCGCAGGCCGATGCGGCCGGGCAGCGGTTCGGGCAGGGATTCGTGCGGCAGCGCGAACCAGGCGGTGTCGCCGTCCAGGCCCAGGAAGCTGGCGGCGGCCGGCAGCTCTTCGGCGAAGTCGGCGCCACGGCCGGCCTCGGGGGCTTCGTCGCTGCCGTGGAAGCGGGCGTTGCCTTCGGCGTCCACCACCAGCACGCGCGCGGCCGGCCAGCGGGCGCGCAGCTCGTCGGGGCGGTCGCGCAGCAGTTCGGAGCGGTCGGGGCCCGGGCCGCGGAAGCCGAAGGCGGGCGGCGGCACGGGCGGCATGGGCGCGGGGCTCAGGCCGAGAAGCTGCTGCCGCAGCCGCAGGTGGTCTTGGCGTTCGGATTGCGGATGACGAACTGCGCGCCCTGCAGGCTCTCGCGGTAGTCCACCTCGGCGCCCATCAGGTACTGC
>JANJTG010000382.1 GCA_024711265.1 Bdellovibrio sp.
CTCGCACCGAGACGCGCACGCAGCGGGTGCGGGTCTCGTTCTCGAAGGTGAGCGTGACGCGCGCGGAGCCCGGGCGGGCGCCACAGGACGCGAGGGTCGCGACGAGCACGATGCCGGGGAGCAACCGCATGGCGGCGAGTCTACGCCACCCGACGGAGAATCGGCCCGAAAGGCGCGAGGCGCTACAGCCCCGTATGGCCGCGCGGGCCCAAAAGTTCCCGTGGCGCGCCGCGCCCGTATGGTGGCGGCGACATGCCCCGCCACGATGATCGGCAGCTCTCGCTCGACCTCCCCTCCACCCCGCGGCTCCGCGTCATCCAGGGCCTGGGCCAGAAGCAGCAGGAGCCGCTCTTGTCGCGCGACGCCGTGGCGCGCGTGCTGGTGGAGGCGGGCGCCGATCTCCTGCTCCGCCGCATCTCGCCGGAGCGCGCGGAGGTGATCGAGAAGGCCGTCGACGAGATCCTCTCGCTGTTCGACAAGGTCGACGACAACCGGCTCCTCTTCCCCGTGCTGCAGCGGAAGCTCGACGACCTCGAGGCGCTCATGCAGGAGACGCGGCAGACCCGCGCGCGCCGCGTCACCCGCCGCTGACGCCGAGTCGTTTCGGTAGTTTGCGCCACCCCGCCGGTGCGCCTAGCATCGGCCCCGGATCTTCGTCCGTGTCCCTCGAAACCTACGGCCGCTACCAGCTGCTGAAGAAGCTCGCCACCGGGGGCATGGCACAGATCTACCTCGCGCGGCAGGTGGGGCCGGAGGGCTTCGAGAAGCTGCTGGTGGTCAAGCGCATCCTCCCGCACCTGGCGGAGAACGAAGACTTCATCACCATGTTCCTGGACGAGGCGCGCATCGCGGCGCGGCTCAACCACCCGAACATCGTGCAGATCTTCGACCTCGGCGCGCAAGACGACAGCTACTTCATCGCCATGGAGTACATCCACGGCGAGGACGTGCGCCGGGTGTGGAAGCACGCCGACAAGGTGGGCCGGCCGCTCCCGCTGGCGCTCATCTGCCGCATCATCATCGAGGCCTGCGCGGGCCTCGACTACGCGCACAAGAAGACCGACGCCGCCGGCCGCCCGCTGGGCATCGTGCACCGCGACATCTCGCCGCAGAACATCCTCGTGTCCTTCGAGGGCGGGGTGAAGGTGGTCGACTTCGGCATCGCCAAGGCGGCCGACCAGGCGACGGTGACGCGCTCGGGCGTGCTCAAGGGCAAGTACTCGTACATGTCGCCGGAGCAGGCCGGCGGGCAGCACATCGACTGCCGCACCGACATCTTCGCCCTCGGCGTGGTGCTCTACGAGCTCCTCACCGGCACGCGGCTGTTCAAGCGGGCGACCGACATCCAGACGCTCAACGCGGTGACCGAGTGCAACATCGCGCCGCCGTCGGAGATCAACACCCGCGTGCCGAAGGACCTCGACGACATCGTCATGCGCGCGCTGGCGAAGGAGCGGGAGGCGCGCTTCCCCGAGGCGCGGCAGCTCGGCCTGGCGCTGGAGAACTGGATGCTGGGCAACCAGCTGCCGTCGAGCAACGCGATGCTCGCGGAGTTCATGCACGAGATCTACGCCGAGCGCCTCGCGAAGGAGCAGGAGGAGGGGCGGCTGCTGGTGGAGACCGCCGAGGCCTCGCGCGGCGAGGACCCGGGCTCGCACCCGGAGAAGGCCACCCCCACCCACGACTCGGTCAAGAAGCCGACGCGCTCCATGCGTTCGCTCCCCCAGGCCTCGCCGGGCCGCCCCCCGAGGCGCGACGTGGAGGCCACGGCGGCGGAGCGGCCCGCGCGCTCGGGCTCGGTGTCGAAGCGCGCCGTGGAGCTCGCGCTCGAGCAGGCGCCGGCGCGGCCCGTGCCGCAGGTCGACCCCGCCCGGGGCATCACCGAGGCGAGCATGCCCACGCAGTCCCAGGGCGGCCGCCGCGGCCCGCTGCTGGCGCTGGTGGCCGCGGTGGCGCTCGCCGTCGGTGGGGCCATCGCCTGGGTGCAGCTCTCGGGCGCCACGGCGACGACCGGTGGGCTCGCGCTCGTCACCACGCCGCCGGGCGCCGAGGCGCGGGCCGGCGCCGCGACCTGCCGCACGCCCTGCACGCTGGCCGAGCTGCCCGCGGGCGCCACCGCGGTGCACTTCTCCCTCGAGGGGCACCAGCCGCTCGAGCGCACCTTCGACGTGCCCGCCGGGCAGACCGCGACCCCGGCCCCCGTGGCCCTCGAGCCCGTGAAGACGACCGTGCCGACGGAGCTCGTGCCGGAGCCGCCGCGCCCGGTCGCGCTGACGGTGGAGACCATTCCCGCGGGGGCGCTGGTGCTGGTCGACGGCGAGCGGGTGGGCATGGCGCCGACGACGACGACGGCCCCCCG
>JANJTG010000056.1 GCA_024711265.1 Bdellovibrio sp.
CGGATGTTTCCAGGCCAAGCATGTTTCTTAAGAACGGCCATCGCATCTGGAGCAATACCGTTGATACGTTTACCGTGGGCTTGGTTGAATTTCTTAATAAAGATATTCACCATGTGTTCCATGTCGTCTTTGCGTTCCGCCAAAGCGGGCAAGAAGATAGGTACCACATTCAGACGATAAAAGAGATCTTCCCGGAAGGAGCCCGCTTTAATCATGTCTTCCAAGGGGCGGTTGGTGGCTGCGATGATACGCACATTGGTTGGGAATTCGCGATTGGAGCCCACCGGAGTGAAGACTTTCTCTTGAAGGACGCGCAAGATTTTCACCTGCATCAACTGAGGCATATCACCCACTTCGTCCAAGAACAAAGTTCCGCCTTCTGCAAATTGAAACTTCCCGATTTTACGTTGATCTGCGCCGGTGAAAGAGCCCTTCTCGTGGCCGAAAAGTTCGGACTCAAAAAGGTTCTCTGGGATGGCAGAGCAGTTGATAGCAACAAACTTTTCGTCTTTGCGAGCGGAATTATAGTGAATGGCTTTCGCCACCAGTTCTTTTCCGGTTCCAGAAGCTCCACGAATAAGAACAGGTGTTTCCACTTTTGCAAGGCGGTGGATGATATTAAAGACCTTCTGCATTTGTGAAGTGTGCCCGATGATCTTGCGACCCGCTTCGACCATTACGGGGGCTGATGCCGCGATATTGGAAATCAAGTTGTGCGCGTTAACGGCTTTGTCGATGAGCTGCAAGAGATCGTCGCTGCTGACGGGCTTTTGGAGGTAATTGTAAGCGCCGTCTTTTACCGCTTGAATCGCATCATTCAAGGTGGCATGCGCGGTCATGATGACAGCGATGATTCCTGGATCGAATTCTTTGATTTGGCGAAGAGCTTCAAGCCCATTCATGCGAGGCATATCAACGTCCAAAATGACAAGATCGTATTTCTTGTCGCTGCCTTTGATTTTCTCCATGGCGTTGACGCCATCGAAAGCCTCATCGACTTCGAAACGTTGGGTGACGGCCAGTGCCGATTTCACCGAGAGTCTTAAGCCCTGATCGTCATCTACAACCAAAACCTTAAGCATGTGTACCCCCTTGCTCGATAGGTAGTTCTACCGTAAATGTGGAACCATTACCATGGGAAGATTCTACAAAAATGCGTCCCCGGTGAAGTTCTGTAAAATATTTGGCCAGATAAAGCCCCAGCCCTGATCCCTTGATGGGAGAGCTTTTGACGTTCTTAGAACGGAAAAACTTCATAAAGATATTTTGAAGCTCATCAGAGGGGATCCCGGGCCCCTGATCGGCTACTTGCACGATCACTTTGCTGGGGGTCTCCTCGCTGGTGATTAGGATTTTCGTGTCTTCAGGGCTGTATTTAATCGCGTTCTCGACGAGGTTTGAGAAGACCTGTTTCATAAGATCCGCGTCCACAGGGACAGGAAACATAGGCTCAAGCTCTGAAACGATTTGAATGCGCTTCACCTTTGCAAGGAATTCATGTTTACGAATGACCTCTTGAAGGAGGTTGTTGATATCTTTGCTTTGCAGATGAAGCTGAACGCCCTGACTTTCAATTTTTCCATAGTTTAAGATGGCATTAATGAACTTCAAAAGGTCGTCAGATGAGTGTTTGATGGTGTCGACGGCTTCCCGCTGTTGAGGGCTCAGAGTGACCTGGTCCGCAAGAATCATGTCGGTCATGCCTTGAATGCGCGCAATAGGTGTTTTCAGGTCATGGGACATCATGGAGATAAAGTTTGTCTTGAGCTCTTCCACTTGGCTGAGCAGTTTATTCTTTTGGTAGTATTCCCAGCTGCGACGGTTTTCAACAATCAAGCGGTAGGGAATAAAGAAGTAGTAGCATAAGAAGATCGTCAAAAGCGGGGCCGCCATGGGGATCCACCACCCCATCAGCCAGAAGCTTAAGGCACTCAAACCGACGAATCCGGCAATGGTGCTGCCCAGAACCATGAGGCCACGTGTCGGCTTCATCGTGAGTACCACATGAGTCGTGAGAAGTGAGGCCAGTAAAATGAAAAGCCAGCTGATGAATTTCGGCGGCTTAACGGGGCCTGTATTGCGAATCAAGGTGTCAATGGTATTGGCTTGCAATTCAATCCGAGTCATCGAAGTGACATCGCGACTGTAAGGACTCAGAATGTATTCCGCTTCGCTCAATCCAAGATCTGTTCCGATAAGAACAATTTTATCTTTAAATCGCGAAGTCGGTATTTTTCCAGATAAAACATCCTCAAAAGAGACCGACGGATAACTTTTGGCAGGATGAAAATCGATATAGGCTTGATCAGTTCCATAGAAATCAAACTGACCACGAATCTTATGGATGTCTTTGACATCTGGATTGATGAGGCTAGCCAGATAAACAGGTAAAAGAGGACGATCCTGATATGTCAGGATCATGCGACGAGTGACCCCGTCTTTGGCAAAGTTCACTAAATCGGATGTTTTGGGCGCGGGAGATAAAGAGACCTGCTCAAGAGGGTCTTGGAGGAAAAGCTGTTTTTCTTCTCCTTTGAGTGGGGTTGTTCTGCCCGCCACAAAAACATTTTTGTGAGCAATGAGGCTGGCTTCCCAGTCATTTTTTTCCTGAGTGCTGCCGGGGACTTCCGAAAGATCAAATTCATAGGCGATGGCTTTAGTTCCTTCGGCGACAAGCTTCCTAAGAAGAGTCTCTTGTTCTTTGGCTGAGGGAACGCCTTTGAAAAGTTGCACCGTTTGGGGGGTGATATAGATCAACTCAATTGTCCCAGAGGTGGGGTTGATCAGTTTTGTTCGAACGCGCAAATCATAGAGGTAAGACTCGATATAATCCAAATTTGTCTGCGCGATGAGAAAAGAGATCCCCAGTGCGAATGTGATTCGCAAAATAAGAGCTTTGTAAGCCCCTCTTGGCGAGGAGGCTGTGTTCTCTTCAAGGGAGGGAGGAAGAGCCATAAATCCTATTTCAAAATTAAGTGTTACTGTTTAGCGAACAGGAATACAGCCTTCGCCGGTTCCACCAGTGCCAGGTCCCGCGATCTGTGAAGTCGGAAGAGTGGGCTTGAGAGGCTTAATTTTCTTAATGTGTTTTTCTTGTTTCATATGTTCCTCTTTAGCAGGCAACCCTGCTTAATTTATAATATAACAATGCGGTTCCGATCAAGCTGCGAGTGCGAAAGCAGAATTGGCCATCTTTACGATGTTTGCTTCCCGTACTTTGCTTGTGAATAAACATGCAGCCACCACCGCACAGGAATCGCGCCCAGCAGCTTTGGCAGTTGTTCTTTTCAATCAGAGGGGCTTGGTATTGAGCAAGTTGATCTAAATTCAACTCAGCCCCTTGTCCCACTTGCTCCTCTTTGTGGCCCACTTCCCAGGGGCAGGTGTAAAGATTATTTTTCGCATCTACCATCAAGAAAGACTTTCCAGCGCCGCAGTAATTTTCGGTTTGCTGTTGGTTGTCCAAGGCGAAAAAATATTGATCAAAAATACCGACCTTACGAAGCTCCGTTTCGCCGCCAGTGGCATAAGCTGTTTGGGCGATCAAATTCATTTGCTCGACAAAGAGTCGATTGCTGTCGTCATCATTTTCTGCGACGGAGTAGGTGAATTCATAACGATCGGCTTTCAGTGTTTGATAGAAGTTGTAAGCAGAAAGCAGGTCCAAGTTGTCGCTATTGAAAACACCGTGAAGAGTTAAAACTCCTAAGGAAGCTTTGGCTTCAGAAAGCCGGCGTAAGCCCTCAACCACCAAAGAGGTGCTGCCGGAGCCATCTTTGCTAGGGCGAGCTTTATCATTGATTTCAGGAGGGCCATCTAAACTGACCGTCACATTGGCACGAAGATCCTTTAAGACTGCCAAGGTCTTGTCATTGATAAGAGTGCCGTTGGTGACAATCGAAAAGCCAGCATGAATATTTCGCCCGGCTGCCATCAAACGCACATAGTTGCCAATTTCTTGGATGCCTTCAGGATACAAAAGGGGTTCGCCGCCCAGGAAAGTGATCTTAAAGCGACCGCCTTCGGGGACTCGCTCCAGGAAGAACTTCAATTGAGGAAGAGTCTTTTCAACATTGATTTTCGTTTGCGGAGATCCATAAGAACCATCTCCCCCGGCTGCGCAGTAGGTGCACTTGAGGTTGCAAATCTGGGTCACATTGATGGTGAGGCTGCGAATGCCGGGCTCAAGGTGGCCGGATTTGACGTCGGGATTGATCTCTTGTTCCCAGGCTTTGAGTTCAAGTTGGGCTTCGTTGGAGACAAGGGAGTCCTCCTTCATTCCGGCCCAAGCTTGTTCAGATATTTCGGCGATTTCAAGATTGCGAGCATGGAAAGCCAAGGGGGTTCCTTGGTCCCATTTGAAAGCTACAATGTCTTTGTATCGTCGTTGTTCCATACGTTCCAGGGAGCTGCAATTAGCGTTCCACAATGAGACAGTTGGAATTTTAAAAAAAGGTTAATAATATTAACAAGATAAATAGCATGGTGTTGGTGCTTTTTTGCCCATCAGAAGCTCTGAAGTGGGGACAAAAGGAAACTATTTCATGAGTGTCTATGGGGCCGTCAGGGATTTTAGGAAGGGCGAGGGGGGAGGGTTTGATATTTATAATATACTATATAATATCATATTGATGTTTAATGATATATTTTAAGATATCATTAAAGTATTTTTTGATATATTATAAGATATATGAAAAAGAGCAAAGCCCTGATTAAAACTCAAAGAAAAAGTCTGGATGAAAAGCTCAAGGCATTTCGTTTTGCGCGAACCGTGGTGCGGCCCAAGTCAGGATGGATCAAGGCCATTCGTGAATCTCTCGGAATGACGTCGCAACAGTTGGCAGAGCGCATGGGAATTCAGCAATCGGGAGTGATTTTTTTAGAGCAAAGGGAGGTCGACAAGAAAGTGACCTTAGAAACTCTTGAACGCGCGGCCCAGGCGTTGGGTTGTGATTTGGTTTACGCTCTTGTTCCGAAGGACTCACTTGAAAAAAGTATTGATGATCAGGCCCAAAGAGTGGCTAAAGAGTTGTTCAGTAAAACCTTGCACACCATGGATCTGGAAAAACAACAAGTCGGAAAGTCAGAAACCAATTTGCATCTGCAAGAGTTGGCAACAGAACTTAAAAATAAATTAGACAGTCGACTATGGAGAGGGAAATCATGAGCTTTCAGATTGAATACCCACCGGGCGCCACACCTCTTAATGTCAATGAAATGGCCGGTCTTATTCCAACTTACATTTCCACCCAAGGCGAACTCAATGCAGTGGAACAGGACAATATCAGTCGGGGGGAAAGCTGGGCCTTCTTGCGAAAAAGAAAGAATGTTCTGACTGAAAAGTTTCTGCGTGAACTGCATAAAAAAATGTTCGGCCTTGTTTGGAAGTGGGCCGGGACCTATCGCAATTCGAATAAATCGATTGGTGTAGAGTGGTTTCAGATTCCTGCGGAAATTCACAAACTGTTAGCGGACGTGCAGTACTGGATTACTCATGAGACCTATCCGATGGATGAGATCGCGGCTCGCTTTCATCATCGTTTGGTGTGGATTCATCCTTTTCCTAACGGAAATGGGCGTTGGGCTCGCACGATGGCGGATGTTTTGCTGTACTCACTGGGCCATGAGCGCTTCAGTTGGGGGGCTGGTCTGAAAGAGGGAACTCTGAGTGAGCACGGTGAGGCTCGACGTCGGTACATTCGTTCTTTGGGGTTGGCTGATGCCCGAAACTATGACGAGTTATTGGCTTTCGTAAGATCTTAAAAAGCGAAGCTAAAACATCAAGGGCCCCATTCGGAGCCCTTTGTTTTCTCAGAGATGTTGATTACTGCAAGGGGGAAGGCGTTGCTGTTGAGCGGAACTCTCCCTCAGAATCCGTATAAAGACGAAGATCAAAGGATCTGTTGTTGATGACATTCTGGATGTACATCAAAGAGCGATAAAGCTTTTCTTCAGCGAAGAATCCGAAGTTGTGTTTAACTGTCGGCATTCCCTTAGCAGAAAGAACCATTTCATAGCGTAAAAGGTCCGCACGAGAATCTTCCGGAAGATAAGACATCAGGAAGCCGATGCCGCGCTCTCTCCAGATTGGAATTTCTTGAAGGTCCTGGAAGGCCTCGAAACGCTCTTGTGTGGTTTTTTTCGGATTGATAATGATGGATAGGCGGTTGGCCACGCGGCGAATGTCTCCCGTGAAAGCCGCCACCCAAGAGAAAATATAATCTTTAGGGCTGTTGCCGCCGATGAAAGGACGAGAACGAGGGCGGCCCTTTTCGTGAACGTATTTTTCAAATCCAGCCGCGATATTTGCCTCTGATAAATAGGGCAAGGCTCTCAAGGCATTGGGATTAAAGAAGACTTCTTGTTTGAAGTAGCCGTTCACCACCTTCCCATTTGAGAAGTTCCACTCTTTCCAGTCAATTTTATTGTAATCGGTATCGCCGATGGTTTCGCGAACCAAGCGTTGTGCTTCTTGGAAGTCTTTGGCGCTGACGTCTCTCATTCTCATCTCATGGCTTGTCGTTAAGGTGACAAAGCGAGATGGATTCCACTGTGTATCTGCAGTGAAAAGAAGATTGGACGTCATCAATGTTTCTTCGCCAAAAAGACCAAAAAGGATTTTGGTCTTTTTGAATTTCGAAAAAGTGTCCAGAAGGAAATATTGCTCGCGGTCGTACTTGTCATAGCTAAGAACTTTATTTTCCCCAAAGGCCCGACCGGCTTCGAACTTCCAAAGATTCAAACCAAACTTGATTCGAGAGTCGCGGGTGATGCCTTCTGAAGAGCCTTTGAAGATGCGATCAATACGGCGTTGCTGGGCCGGTTGCAGGGCGTCCTCCATGGCAATTTCTTCCACATCCGTCAGATCCGTGAGGAGCTCTCGTGTGAGGTCTTTTTGTGACAAGGTTGGATTGATGATTTTAATATCCTTCAATTGGACTTTATTAATCATCAAGTTGTCATAGGCTTGGGCCGCTTGAGGATTGTCCAGATTGAAGACGTAATCCAGCATGACCACGTCGTATTTATGAATGCCCGCAGCGACATCCAGCGGAGTGAAGCTGAGCCATTTCTCGATTCTGTCATCAATGAGGCTGATGCCGAAGATCTCAAGATCTTGAGAAAGGTCAATACCAGCGCCGGCTCCCAGGCCTTTTCCACGAATCGCAATCAGCTTCACGCGGACTTTATTGTCGGCCATGCGGAAGACGTGAACCATGAAGTCCCCAGAGATCAGGGCATGCGTGGAGGCTCCCGCATGGAAGGACCCTTTAAGGGCATCGTGACCTAAGGAGATGATGAACGAGAGTCTTCCTTGAAAGGCGACGAAGTCGCCGGGTTCAAGGCGCTCGATAGCTCTTTTGGCGGTGAAAGGCAGATTTCGAGGAGTGTAGGGGAGGGCCAACAACGAAGAACTCTGGCTTTTAAACTGACGGGCGAAGATGATCTCAGAGTTCTTCTCCATGCGCATGCCCACGGGAGTGTCGAGATCTTCAATGAAG
This sequence comes from Bdellovibrio sp., assembly GCA_024711265.1. GTDB lineage: Bacteria > Bdellovibrionota > Bdellovibrionia > Bdellovibrionales > Bdellovibrionaceae > Bdellovibrio. The sequence continues at coordinate 7,503 of JANJTG010000056.1, forward strand.
TCTCCAGGGCTGAGGCCGAAGTTTAAAACATACTTGTCGATGCGAGTATAAAATCCATCCATGTAAGAGGGCTCGGACTGGATACGATAGCGCAAGGACGTGGAGATGCCATCAAGGACTTCCGCACTGACCAGATTGACGCTGGCGCCGATTTGTTGTTTTGCGACCTGCTTCTGAATTCGCTCCCACACGTTTGCTGGTTGTAGCGCCTCCCAGCCGGCTTGTGCTGGTGAGGTCGCAATAAGCGACAGGCTTGACACTAAAGATAGTGCCAGAAGTTTTGTTCTGAGCATGATCGGCTCTCCCTCTAATTATGAAGCGCTTCGTGATTTGCGTAGTGGTGGTGGACCATGAACCCCTTCAGATCTCAATACCTTCTAGAGCAAAAGCGCGAGTAAACCCCAGGTGCTTACCAAAAAAAACCTCGAAGGCAAAAGTAAATTCCGAAAAAAGGAATATTTATAAGTAAATGGCGCTCGGCCCCAGAGGGTGAGTGTGGCTAATTAGACTCTACCAAGGTCTATCTGTCCTAGATCATAGGCGGCGACAAAGTCGGGGTCATATAATATGTGTTTGATTCGTCTTTCCAAACGCGTCATTCTGTTCGATATATGTCGCTTACTATAAAATTTTGGGGAGTAAGAGGCTCTCTACCCTCAGCTCCACCACCGATTGATTGGACCTACCACATAGAAGGAATCTTACGGAATTTCTTCTCAATGGGGTATCGCGACCCTTCGCAGATTTCAAAGTACATTCAGAACATGGAAGTACCTCTTTTGGGGGGATATGGGGCGGCCACCACGTGCGTGGAGGTTCAAAGTCAGAAGTCTCAGCTAATTATTGATGGCGGCAGTGGAATTCGTAATTTGAGTGAACGGATTATGACGGGGACGACGGGACGGTCCAAGGGGCCCTTTCACATTTTTATGACCCACTTCCATTGGGATCATGTGATCGGCCTGCCTTTTTTTACGCCTCACTTTATACCAGGCTGCGAGGTTCATTACTACGCCGTCCAGCCTGAATTGGAAAAGATGATTCGCGGTATTTTTTCTCGTCCTTACTTCCCTGTTCCTTTTGAAGCGTTGAAGGCCAAAGTCATCTTTCATGTTTTAGAGCCTCGAAAGGCTTATAAGCTCGATGACTTTACCATCACTCCCTATAAATTAGATCATCCAGATCCTTGTTGGGGTCTGAAGGTTGAGACGGGCGGCAAGGCCTATGCTCATTGCGTGGACACCGAGGGAACGCGAATCACTCGTGAAGAGTTGGGGGAGGATCTTCCTCTTTATCAAAATGTGGATCTGATGTATTTCGATGCCCAGTACACATTGCCTGAGTTGGCCGAAAAAGCGAACTGGGGTCATAGTGCCGCGCAAGTGGGGCTGGATATAGCTCTTCGTGAAGGCATTCGAAAAATTCTTTTTGCCCATCACGATCCGGGGGCTCGGGTCGAGCAGGTGTTGGAGCTTAAACGACAAACTCGCGAGTACTATGAGTCCCGCGAACGTTTTGCTTCACAAAACAACGACAGTTTGCCGGCGGTGTCTTGGGACTTTGCCCATGAAGGCTTAGAAATCAAACTTTAAATAATGATATCAAAACCCGCTGGGAACTTTCGCTGAGTCAAAGATCAGCTCCACTTGAGAAGGATCATTCTCTTTATACGCATTCAATGACTCCAAAGTCTTTTGATCTAAAAGCATCTTTTGAGTGTTGGCAGGCCAAGGAAAAT
>JANJTG010000429.1 GCA_024711265.1 Bdellovibrio sp.
AGCGGTAAGAATATGAATTCATATCTGACAAAATTGGGTGGAATTCTTGAAAGTATGCAAGTTATCATGGACGCTTTCGCTGATAAGAGCCGTGCGGAAAGCATGGTGCGAGTTATCGACCGCTTGGATCCCTTGGTGAAAAACCTGAATACCATGTCAGTGGAAGTGATTAAACTTTCTCGTCAGGCCACGCACGATGAAGGTGTTCAGAAGCTGGTGGGGAACTTGGCAGTGACGACGAATGAGATTAATCGTATTTTGCCGGAACTCAATCAACAGAATCCTGATCTTGCTAAAGATTTGGCTGTTATGACTCGCAATTTGGCGACGGTGACAAAAGCGCTAGGCCCTGCTGTTCAGGCGGTGGAAGGCGAGTTGCCGGGGGCTAGTGTGCGTTTGGTGGAAGCCCTGAATGAGACGGTGGTGGTTCTTAAAGCTATGCAAAAAAGCTTTTTCATGAGAGGCAGTGTCCGAGAAGTCAAAGATGAAGAGGCGAGTCAAAGAATGCCGGCACAGGCCAAATAGGCTCACGTCTTGGGAGCGCTCTGTGCTGTCTGATGTCAGTGGATAAATATCTTGAAACCCTTCCTTTAAGTTTTATGATTAAAAGATGCTGGTCGGGCATCTTTTTCATCATTTTATCTTTTCCAAACGAGCCGGGTCTTTAATTAGGCGCATCTCTTGGTTGTCTATCGTGGGTATCGCGATCAGTGTGACAGCCTTTTTAATTGTTTTATTTGTGATGAATGGGATGAATGCGGCTATTAAAAAGCGTATTGTCGGATTGGAGCCTCATCTCTATGTCACGGTTCCCGGGGTGCTTAATGCAGAGATTTTAGAGACTCATCCGGTTTATCAGCGGTTGCATGAAGATGCCGGGAATCGTGCGTACGTCTATGAAAGTCAGGACGTGATCATTCGCAGTCAAGATGGCCAGTTTCGGGGTGGCGTGGCTCGGGGTGTGACGAAAGAAAGTCTTGCGCACTTCATTGAACAGCTCCAGAAGATGGAAAAGAAAAATCAAGATAAGGATTCGCCGGCGTATTTTTGGGATCCTTCTGACGTCCCTGGAGAGGGTGAAGTCGTCATGGGAGTGGATCTTGCCCAATCTTTGGGAGTCTTTGAGGGAGATTACATCACCGTGGTTTCGCCTGCCGGATTGCTGTTGCCACCGGGGGAAACACCTAAATTTGAAAGGGTCCGAATTAAGCGTATCGTGACGACCAGTCTTGCAGACATAGATTCCCAATACCTTTTTTATCAAAGAGGTGCGGCTTTAAATTCGTTACTGAATGAGGGGATGAGGACTCTGGGAATTGAAGTTTGGTTGGCGGATGAATCTAAAATTCAAGACGTCAAAGAAGATTTGATGAAGTTTTCGGATGTCAGTGTTGAAACGTGGATGGATCGCAACTCGGCCCTTCTTTATGCTTTGAAACTTGAAAAATTGACGATCGGAACTTTTTTAGGATTGGCGGGGATGATTGCTGCCAGCTCTATTCTCACAGTTTTAGCTCTGCTGCTGTCTCAGAAGAAAAGAGATATAGCGATTTTAAGGACTATTGGGTTTTCAGCTAAACAGACTGTGCAGACGTTCACTCAGTTGGGGTTCCTGTTAGCTTTTATGGGAGTTTTAACGGGTGTGATATTAGGAACGGGAATCAGTCTTTATATTCAAGCCAACCCTCTTGAGTTGGCTGATTCTCAGATTTATTACGATCCTTCGATTCCGGCTCTGGTCGATTCGTCTTTGGTGATCGGGGTTTTAGTGGTGAGTGCTTTGATCGCGTGGTTGGGTTCTTATATTCCGGCAAGAACGGCGTCAGAAGTTGAACCCTCTGACGCATTAAGAATGAAATAATTAAACACTCACTTGATAGTCGCGAAGTGCATCCGTTAAAGAAGTTTTTAGATCCGTGCTGGGCTTTCTTTTGCCAATAATAAGAGCGCAAGGAACTCCATATTGTCCCGCTGGGAACTCTTTCATCTGAGTTCCTGGGATGACCACGGAATTTGCCGGCACACGGCCTTTGTATTCAACTGGCGAAGCTCCTGTAACATCAATGATCTTTGTGCTTGCGGTGATGGTCACTCCGGCCCCCAGAACAGCGCCTTCTTCGATCAAGGCCCCTTCGACGACAATGCAACGACTTCCTATGAAAGCATTGTCCTCAACAATCACGGGAGTTGCTTGGACGGGTTCAAGAACGCCGCCAATACCTACGCCCCCTGAAAGATGCACATTTTTACCAATCTGCGCGCAAGAGCCGACAGTGGCCCATGTGTCAACCATCGTGCCAGAGCCTACGTAGGCGCCAATGTTCACGTAAGAAGGCATCAGGATGGCGCCTTTTTCGATAAAACTTCCTTTGCG
>JANJTG010000123.1 GCA_024711265.1 Bdellovibrio sp.
TCAATAGTGAACTCGATGTCTTGCATATCGCGGTAGTGAGATTCCAATTTTTTGTAAATTTCAACAAGTTGCGCATAGGCCTGAGGCAAAGCCTCTTCCAAGGACTTTACACCTGCGACCGCTGCCGCCACTTTAGTGATCGGCTGTGGAGTGCGAATTCCCGCAACCACGTCCTCTCCTTGAGCGTTGATCAAAAACTCTCCGAAGAAAGCTTTTTCACCCGTCGAAGGATTGCGTGTGAATGCAACGCCCGTTGCAGAGTCATCCCCCATGTTTCCGAAAACCATGGACTGAACATTCACAGCCGTTCCCCAGCTTGCAGGGATGGAGTGAAGTTCACGGTAAGTGATGGCACGTGGAGTGTTCCAAGAACGGAAAACCGCAGAGACAGCACCCCAGAGTTGTTCCCAAGGATCTGCCGGGAACGATTGGCCTGTCATTTGGTGAACCAAGTCTTTGAATTTTTTAACAAGAAGTTTCAAATCATCGACATTCATTTCCGTGTCGAGTTTATAATGCTTTTCTTCTTTCAGATCTTCCAGAGTCACATCCAAAAGAGAAGAGTTCATCCCCATCACCACATCCGAATACATCTGAATGAAACGACGATAAGAATCCCAAGCAAAACGAGGATTGTTGGAGGACTTCGCAAGTCCTTCCACGGTCTGGTCATTCAAACCCAATTTCAAAATTGTATCCATCATCCCGGGCATAGAAGCTCGAGCACCCGAACGAACTGACACCAAAAGAGGATTGTTCACATCACCGAATTTCTTGCCGATCTTCGCTTCCACTTTGGCCATCGCCGCCGTCACTGAAGGACGAACCCATTCAGGAAGTTTTCCGCCCGCCTCGGTGTAGTGAGTGCAGATCTCTGTCGAAATTGTAAAGCCCGGAGGAACCGGAATACCCAGCGAAGTCATCTCCGCCAAGTTGGCTCCTTTACCGCCCAAGATGTTCTTCATCCCAGCGTTGCCTTCGGCCTCACCCGCCGCAAAGAAGTACACAAACTTCTGCGGAATCGTAGAGCTCGTTGATGATTTATTTTCCGTGTTTACATTCTGGTGCATAAGTCTCCCTCCAGAAAAGTAAAAATTGTAGTCCAAACTACCACGTATAAAACACTTCTAAGTGCCTAATATCAATGAAATATTTTAATATCTCGCGCAACGAGTTATAGAGCCCTAACTCCAACCCCAAAACCCTCACATCCGTACTAAATTCACTTTATTTTCTAAGCACTTAGACACCCACCCCAAAAACCAAACAATCTCCCTTAGAGAAAACCCTCTTCTTTCTGCCCTCCTTAGGGCTCCCTCCCTGTCCTTGAAGTCCGAGTTCCACAGCGAAGCAAATTTCAATTGCGGTAGCCAAAAAGGACCCACACGAGCGAGGACTGTCCGAGGAATTCAAGGGCAGGGAGGGAGCCCTAAGGAGGGCAGAAAGCAAATGGGGCTTCGATCGAAGCCCCAGGAAATTCTTAATTCACATCAACGACTTCAAAGTCGATACTCAAACCTACGCCAGGGCCCTGGTAGTTCCAGTTGATTCCCTCTGACAATAAAATAGAATTTGTCGAAGGCTGATAAACCCAACCGCTGGTTGCACTGTTGGGAATCACTTGCGTACCGTAAGTGACTTTGATCGTCTTCACGTTGGGAATACGGCTAAGCTTCACTGTCCCCGCAGAACGGCGAACGATGTCTTTGGCAAACTCTGCGAGCTTCACGCCGTAATCAGGCAAACAAAGACTCAAGATGTTCTTCTGGGACTTGTCGCCATTTGAAGCGATCGCCAAGAAGTTCTCAAGTTTGTCATCAAGGTCTTCCATCCCTCTGCAGATATTCTCTTCCGCTAATTTACGAATCACACCGTAAGCCAAAACGCGACTTGGATCTGTCTTCTTCGTATTCAGAAACTGCAAGAAATCTTGAGGGCTGTACTTAGACTGTTCTTTTGCATCGGTAATAAAAATCACCGCTAAGAAGGCATCTTGACGATGAAAGCCCACATTGACTGTGTTTTCCAACGGCAAAGAAAGCGCTTCCATCACTGGACTGAACATCTCTTCCGTAGCACTGCCATTCGTTCCTAAAACCATTTTTCGTGACAGGACATTGACCAAATCCGGCGTTGTCTTAGAAACAAAGGAAGGAGTCCCGATCAACTTTCCACAGTTATCCCGATTGAAGTAACCACAAAGCTCCATGTCCGTACTGATAACACCGATATGATAGTCCAAGATAGAAACCTTGGACATCGCATCCGCAAACAAATAAGCATTGCGACTCAACGTCTGCTGTACATTTTCCATACTTCCCGAGTTATCAATCACAAAAAGGATATCTACTTTGGGATTGAAAACCGTAAAGTCTTTGGGCTTTTCAGAAAATCCTTCCTTCGGAAGGACGGCCTTAGGAACTAACTTCGTCGCCGATTCGCTTCCGCAACCGGCCAGAAGCGAAAAAGCAATGAGGGCACAGAGAGCTTGAACTAAAGATTTCATCTTTACTCCTTCACGCTTTCTTTAGAGCAACCTTTTTTAACGTCCACTTTGAAGTTAGAAAGCTCGTCGAACCAGATCTCTTTGTCATTGGCAAAACTCATCGCGAACTTGCCGTTGGCGCCTGTAGATCCTTTTTTAGATTCAGAGACATTCGCGTGTTTTAAGAACTTGGAAGCGGAGTCCACCTGCTGAATCATCTCCACTTCAACGATTCTTAGACGTTGCATAACTTGTTTTGAGTCTTCCAGTTCGGCCTTGGCCAACTCCTGAACGCGCTGATAACCCGCTCCTTGAGTCAACTGAGCCCGAGTCTGAACCTGATTTTTCAAAGTTTCAAAGTGACCCTGCAAATTTCCAAACGTCAAAGAACGCGCATAAAGCTGCTCTGCGAGGCCTGCTTCTTTCGTCAGGTATTCGTGTCTTTTTACCAGCAATGACAAAACTTCGTCTTTGGAAGCATACGCAGGCAAAAGATGTGCATCTTTACCAAGTTTTGCGGTGCTCACAGGACCTTCCGACAAGGACTTCATCAGATTCGCCACTGCGGGTTGATGAGGATCTGCAGCCAACTTTTCAAGAGCGACCAAATGATCTCCAAATTGAGACTTGATCGACTTCATCGTCGCCAATACACCCGGATAATCACACACCTTCAAGCTGCTGAAAGAGCTTAGCAAGTAAGACTCAATACCCACCCATCCTTTAAAGTGGGGGTAAGTCAAAGTCTTGGTGATGGCCATCGCATTTTGCGGTTCGCCTTTTCTCATGTAAGCCCAAGCCATTTCCTCTTGCGCTTGAAACCAATAGTCTGACTTTTTAGAGATCTTTTCGTAATACTTTAAAGACGCATCCAAAAAACCATTTTGATAAAGTAAACGACCTGCCGTGATCGTCATAAGATCTTTATCAATGGGGTTGTTTTTGGCTTTCATCAAATGTGCCAGAACTTGTGCGGCTTTCGCGGAATCCCCACGGATGCCCAAGTTCAAAACTAACTGCCATTGCAAAATATTACGTTCTGCAGAGTCCACCGGCGTTTTCTTAATGAGCTCGGTCAAAGCCGCGATGTCTTCAGTCACATAGCTTTTCTGAAGCACCACCGCCATTTCCGCACCCACGCCAAAGACTTGGGTCCAATACGGGTTCCAAGTGACTTGCGCCATTCCCCACACCGGATCTTTGTCATTGAGGTTTTCTTTCCAAAGACTGATCACCGAAGCGTCAATTTTTTGTGGTTCTAAAACTGCCAAAAGACTTTCAACTCCGGTCAGCTTCAAACCATTTTTATAATTTAAGAAGGCTTCAAGTGCTTTACCTGTCTCGGTTCCCTGGAACGCGGACCCGCTGAAAGCCGCACTCCACTGGAAGAGAGCCTTTTCGTAGTTTTTATCTACAAGAAATTGAAAGAAGATATTTTGTTCCGCAGAAGAAGGATTCACCGCTTTTTTTAGCTTAGCGACCTCTTCACTTTCAACAAATTGAGCCGCCGCAGATCCAGTCTTGCCTTCTAAGATGCTCATCAGATCGTCTTCAGCGAAGGCCGCGCTATGAACTCCGAAAACAAGAGAGGCTGCAGTCAAAGATTTAATGAGCATCATAACATCCAACCCATTTGCACAGAGGCAGTGTTTGTCAGCATATTTTCAGTTTTGTCGTAGTATTCGGCTTTGTATTGTTGAGCGCGATATTCCAGACGAGTCGTCACATTGGAGTTCACCCAAAAGCCAAAACCCAGTCCCATCATCGCCGCAGGAGTGGAACCAGAAGAAAGCTCCATAGAACCATAACCCGCTGTCAAATAAGTGTCGAAGTGAGCCACACCCCATTTACCGAAACTCAATTTACCTACGATCGGATACCAGTTCACAAGGCCCATGGTCTCGGTCTTAGGATAAACCACTTGAGGGTAAAGGTACTTCGGATCTTTTGGGTTGGTCGCCGCCTCTTCACTGGCTTTTGCCACCATCGCCTTGCCTTCAGGAGTCAGCGTATTGAATGAGTAACTGTATTTCAAGCCCACGCTCCAAGCCGGGTTGATGTGATAGTGCACATTCATCCCTACGTTGTTAGTGTGATTGTAAGCGTCTCCACCGAAAACTCCGGCGAATTCAGGTGCCACTTCAAAGCGATTTGTTCTGTTGGTAAAACGATTCTGAATCACTTCATTTTCAACTTCAGGATTCAAAGCTTTGGCCTTGATGTAAAGAGCCTCGTTGCCACCAAAAGAGTCGATCTCTTGTTCTACTTGCGCGTAAGAAACAGAAGACAATAAAAGTGCTACAATTAAACTTAAAGATTTCATGGTGTCGCCGCCTTTACGTTAATGCGAAGAGTGTGATCCGTTGTGACTTTCTGATTTGAACGAGACGTTGAGTTTTCAACCACCATATTCAAAGTATAAATCTTCGCTTCCGCCCCTGTCGTGTTGATGACACCAGAACAATCCAATTGGAACTTCGCGCTGCCATTTTGTTTACAGCTCAAAGAACTTCCCGGAAGTAGCGTCGCAATATCATCCATGGACGTCATTGTCACAATACCGTTACCCGAAGGATCGTAAATAGAGAACGCCACTTGCGCGATTTCTCCTACTTTCATAACCGGAGCAAGATTCATCGTCATCTTGGTTTTTTTAAGCTTTGCTTCAACAGAAACTTCCTTTTTGTAAAGTTCAGAGCTGACTCCGTGCTTAGAAACGGCCACCAATCCAAAACAGTAATTTCCCGAAGGCAACATATCGGCACTAGACAATCCAATGCTCAACTCACCCACATATTTGCCGGGATTAGCAGTGTCCGCCTTCACCTTTTTTACCTCGACCAAGTGAGCGATCGAATCCGAATAGTAGTTGCTTGGACAATCACGGATCATCACAGTCACATCGTCCTCAGAAAAGGCGTCGATGTCTTCAACCTGAAATTCCATGGTATAGTTTTTACCCACAAGCAACTGCGCCTGACCTGTCACCGTATTGACGATAGGTTTTGAGTATGAATTCACAACCACAAGAGAGACCGCTTTTTTCTCGACAGAAATCGTTGGATTTTTTTCCGTAGATTGTGTCGCCAAAGTAATACGCAACACCAGTTCCACACTAGGACGTCCACCCACAAGCGCTTTCACCGGAGTCCATTTGAAGTCTCCTGTCGCAGCGTCGAAAGTAGCGTCTGGAAAATCAGCCAGGTTGTCGATAGAAAGTGTAAAACCCACATCCGGAGTCATCACGCGACCCAAGATCTTAAATTCCATCTGACTTCCGACACGACCGTTAACCAAAACAGGTGCATCAATTTGCATGGCCTCTTTAGGAAGAGGTTTTTCCGCTACAGGTTTATTCGTATCGGGAAGGCGACCTTCGCGAACCTGATCCGAAGCCCCAGAAAGAGGATCCTGCTGCATTTCACACGCCGTCAAAAACATTAAGCTGGTCAATAAAGCTAACACTAATTTCATCTTTTACCCCTGACCTTGTCTGCGCAATACGAACGGATAAGTTACTTTTACATCTACGCCCCCTTGAGGGACGGGGAACTTCCAAGTTTTCAAACGCATAGTAATACAATCTTCGACACCTTTATTGGCCATCGACGAATTTTCCACTTGAGCCGACTTCACAAGTCCGTTGCCACCGATCACAAAACCCATCGCCACGCGACCGCTCAAGTTCGGCGCGCCTTGCAAGGCTTGCTCGTAACAAAAACGAACTTGCCCCAAGTTACGACGAATCACTTCGTCAATCGCGGAACGATCCAAACCTTGAGCCACTTCCGCTTCAGCCCCCAAAGGAACAGGCGCGCCTCCGGCAGAACCCACCAACGAAAGGCTTCCGTACCCGGCTTGACCGCCGCCTTTTCCTTTAGTGCCATAACCACCGCCACCGGCGATATTCGCACCAGGCCCCAACGGAGCTGACGTGATCCCTTTGCCATACAAAGACGTTTGCACGCCGCCGCTGCCACCCGTGCCACCCAGACCGACTCCGGCTGTGGTATTCACAGCACCCAAGTTCAAACCACCACGCTGTTTGCCGGAACGCAAACTGCCCAAAGCCGCCAAAGCGCCGGAACGTTTCACCAGCTCCGCTCTTTTTGTTGGCATCTTGGTTGCCGTCTGATCAGCCATCATATTGGTGGATGGAGCCACCGTACGCTGTTTCATTTCTTTGGCTTTAACGATCTTCACAACTTCTTGCTTCAGCTCTTCAGTGACTTTCGCATTTTCTTTCGGAGCGAACTTAAAGATGGAAAGCAAAAGAAGGAATAAAGCCACGGCCATCAAGATCGAAGCTTTGAGATCCTTTTTGCCATCTTCTTTCACGGAACCGTCGACAGAAACTGTCGCCACTTCCTTTACGACACGCAAAGAACCATAACTTCCCAAAGCAAGTTTCTGATCTTTCATCTCGTCAAAATCAAGATCCGCGATTTTAGAGAATTTAATCTTGTTTTCTTCCAAACCCGCAGTGTCGGTGACGACTTCCAAACGTTTGGTATCAAAACGCTGAATCAACTGCGCCTTTTTTTCCGTCACCGGAATCTGGCGAGTCACATTACCCAAATTGTCTTCTAAAACTAATCGAAGGCTCATTTGCTTTTCACCTCACCCAAAGTCGCTGACTGTTTCATACGATCTTTGAAGTCTGCTCTGACACCAATTAAACTATTTAAAACTTTGTCTTCTTCCACTGTTGTCACAGCTTCGTCAGAGAAGTGATATTGACCACTCACAAGAAGATCTTCAAAGTTCATATCCTGAGCCTTCTTGTTTGTAGCGGTATTTTCAGGAGCCGCCTGCGCCACCGTGGCCATCAAAGCCATAATCGTCATCAACGCATATTTCATCATTGCTGTTTCTCCTTCACTTCATTGTCCCTTTTAGCTAAGGTCGCCAAACGTCCTTCAAGGTATTCCACCATGCTCTTACGTTGCGCCTTTTTCTCAAGAACCAAAACTTCCTGAATTGCACTGGCTACAAAAGGATTCTGTTTCAAATTCATGCGCGCTTTTTCAAGCTCTGCCAAAGTGGGCTTCACTTGCGCCAAATCAGAGGCTCTAATTTCAGCGACAGCGCCTGTCCAAGCAGCCTTTTGATCTTCAGGGGCGACGGCCGCCAAAGCTTCCACTTCTTCCACTGTGTATTTAGCCCACTCAAAATTCTGAGCCGCAAAAGTTTTGTAAGTCTCCAAAGCCGTTTTTTGATTCCAGAACTCTTTCACTTTTGTTTCTGCCATCATCGCCGTACTTTGATTAGGAGCAACTTGCTGGGACAAAATCGTCAAATACTCTGTCTCTTGCTCAGGAGTCAGACCCGCAGGCATCGGAAGAGCCAAGGCTTCGTTATAGAAACGCGTGTTCTCTTTCGCCACCAGATCCAAAGTCAATAGCTGTGAAGACCAATCCGCCGAGGCGATCGCCTTGTTCGCCAAAACATCGATCTTTTCCAAAAGTTTCACACGCGCCTTTAAACCAGAGGCAATCGTATTTTGATTTTTGGTGTCGATCGTGTGTGCCGCCACTTGAGCACGCAGGGCTTTAAGATCACCCAACAACAAGATCTTTTCAATCATCACAAAAGAGTCCTGTTTCGAATTGCCTTTTTCTTTCAAGGCCTTTTCCAAAACTTTTTTATCGTTGGTCAAACCATAAACTTGCAAAGCCGCCCGCGCATAAAGGCCCGGATTGTTTTTGAAGTACGGCTTGTAAGTTTCCAAGTCCTTCGCCGGAGCTTTGGACATACGGATCAACTGAGTTGCGATCAAAGCCTTCTTTTCGTCGTCTTTAGATTGTTTCAAGTATTGAGAATAATACTGCTGAGGGTCTTTATCCGCGAGTTCCGAATAAAGAGCCAACTTCAACATTTTTTCATCCTGAGACAAAGAACCAAACTTCATCTGCTCCGCCGCCTTCAACGCGGTTGCAAAATCTAGTTCTAACTCGGCAAACCAAACTTTACGCCCCAAAGCGAATTCTCGCTCTTCGTCCGTCAAAGTAGTTTCGCGCAAAAGATCTTCCGTCGCCACACGAGCTTCCGTGATCTTATTAAGTTTTTCATTGAGTAAAATTTTATTCTTCAAGTAGACCTTACGATCTTCAGGGCTGGCCGCCGCCGCATTAAAGCTGCCCAAGACCATCAACGCCTGATCCGGCTGCGCTTCCGCCAGTTTCGCTGACTGAGTCAGGATGGATTTTTGCTGGATGTGCTGGAACTCGGATTTTCTATCAGCAAAAAGCTTCGCATAGTCCGCAGACCACTGCTGAATGCGAGCGTCGTCTTTAAGTAGCGCCAAAGCATCCAAAGAAAGTTCCGCCGCTTGCACTTGGATCTGACGAGATCCCTGTCCCGCAACAGCCAATTGTTTTAGCTGTTCAGCCGCGACTGTGTAGTTTCCTTTTTGATAAATGGCGTAGGCCTTTTGATATTGCACATCGAAAGACTTCTGCTTAAGCACGGACTTCTGAAGATAATCCTCCTGAGCCGCGACCAAAAGAGCGTCGTCTTTTGATTTTTCAGCATTTTCGATCCCCAGAAGAAGATTCTTTTCCAGCTTTTCAGCTAAAACCTTTTGCTGAGTCCCGTCTTTTTCAGCCGTGTATTTCGCTAAAATCACTTTATTAGCCAACGCCGTCCACTGAGCGGCTTGAGTGTATTGGTTCGCCAAAGCCGCAGCTTGAGCTCCCCACACATACATGTCTTCATCTTCAGAGAAGACTTTGAAATATTCTTCGTAGGCATTCAAAAGTTCGGTGCTGGGCTTGTTATTTTCAATACGATTCCAGCCCACCACAAATTGACGAAGGCCTTTGGCGGACTCTTCACAAGAGGCCAAAGTGCAATCCGTGCCTCCCCACAAGTTCAAAGCCATTTGATAAGACTTCGCCGCGGCAGGAGTATTTTTCAAATCAAAGTGAAGTTGCGCCATGCGCACTTGAGCTTCCAAACGAGCTTTGGCGTCACTTTGTTTTTGATAAACAAAGTCCCACACTTTCAAAGAAGGCTCTTTTTGTCCTAGGCGCAGACCTTCGCGCGCCAACAAAGTGACTTGCTGAATTTTGAAGTTTTCAGGAGACAAAGTGTACAACAACTCTGCATCCCCGTCCTTGATTCCACGCGCGGCCATAAAGGTCGCCAAATCCCGAGAAACCTCCTCAAGGAATTGTGCATCCGCCACCCCACGAGCCGACGCCATGCGAGACTGAAGTTTTGGATTTTTCAAGATCTCTTGAAGCTGCGCCAAAGAAGCATCCATGTTGCCCATTCGGAATGCGCACCACGCTTTACGATAGGCCGCCAAACCTTGAGAACTCGCCCCTTCAGTTGCCAAAACCTTTCCATAAAGGTCATGGGCTTTTACAAAATCAGATTTTCTAAATGCCATTTCCGCCAAAGACAGATTGGCTTCCGCCACCTCTAAAGGAGAAGAAGAGGAACTCAACATCGCCTGATAGCTTTTTTCAGCCAAATCACCGCGACTTTGCAGTTCATAGAGGTGACCCATTTGCAAATGAACTTTTGCAATCGAATTCGCCGGAACTTTCGTCAACGCTTCGGAATAATAATTCAAAGCTTTTTCCCGGTCTTTTTCGCCTGCCTTACAGACGGTACAGCCCTCCGCCAACTCTTGCATAGAAAGCTGACGGGCCCGTTCCGCATGAAGATCGGCCAAACGCAAAAGAACAGAGGCTCTGGCAGGATCTGCTGGAGCCAAACCCAATTGTACTTGAGTGAGTTTTTGAATCAGGAGGTCTTGAGTGGACCCTGCGGCTATCGTGGGTTGTGCGTAAACAGTTCCCACGGATAGAGAGAAAATTAAAAGTCTTTTTTTCATCATCGAGCCCCCCTCTGTCTCTAAAAACTACTTCACCCCGACTATTTGAGAACCACCGCGAATTTAATATCGCTGTATCCGGCTTGGTTCATGCCCAGAATAATCTGGTTCAAGAACTCGTATTTCACTCGGCGATCGGCTTGGATCGTCGCGATTCCCGGGAAAGCCTCATTCGGATGAAGCTCTTGGTACTTCTTACGAAGCTCCAAAAGTTCTGCCGTGATCGTCTCTGCTGTCACGACCTTGTCTTCGATATAGATCTTGCCATCGTCCACTTTGATCACCGGGTTTCTTTCAAGAACATCGGCCAAATGAGCTTTCGGAAGCTCTTGATTTTTACCGATCATCAAGATTTCGCCCGTGCTGGAGAAGTTCATCAAAAGGAAGATGACAAGAATAGAGAACGCATCAATCAACGCCGTCAGAAGAAGATCCGCAGCAATATGTCTTTTCAATTTAGCGCCGCGAGGACTGATAATAGAGTGCCCCTCTAAAGTCCCCAACAACACCGACTGCTTTAAAATGCCGTCTGAAATCACAAAACCCCCACTATAAAGGAGAAACGCCCAAATCCGTCATTCCGCTCTTCTTCAGCTTATCCATCACGTCGATGATTTCTTCATAAGCAGTCGAAGCTGTGGGCTGAATCAGTCCGGTATTCAAAGAAGGGTCCACTTGCTTTAAATTCGCCAAGGCCTTCTCTAAACCATCCCAATTCACCTTATTGTCTTGTTGAGAAACACGAAACTTACGCAAAGAAGCTGGAACCAGAGAGCTCTGTTGCACCTCAAGATCCAAATCCCCTTTCGGCGTCATGCGAATCCAAACCAAGGGACTCTTTTTGGTGTCCTCTTGAGCCTGGCCGCCAACGGCTTGTTTCACGTTCATCGATCCGACGTTCAACCACACAGCTGTGATCAAAAGAAAACAGATCGACACTGACAACAAGTCAATGAACGGAATAAGGTTTACTTCGAAATCCAAATGCTTTTTAGAGTGTTTCATAAAAACCTCTTAAAGCTTACGCGTTCACTTCAGTGTTGCGCTCTGATTTAGAAGTCTTGATTTGGTAAGAAGTGATCGGTTCGTAAGCATAGCTCAACCAGTTGTAAACTTTGAGTCCACCTTGGTTCAAGTCTTCAGCCAAACGATTCGCTCGGTTTTGCAAGATTGCATAAGCAACCAATGCTGGAATCGCTGCGATCAATCCATACGCCGTCGCATTCATCGCTTCCGAGATACCCGCAGAAAGCAAAGATGCTTTGTCCGCTGGATTCGCAAAAGCCACCGCCGCGAATGATTTGATCATACCTGTGATAGTTCCAAGAAGACCTGTCAACGTCGCCACGTTACCAAGCATAGACAAGAAAGCCGTGCGGTGATCAAGGTGAGCGTTTTCTTCAAGAAGAACTTCGTCCATTTTCCCTTGGATCTCTTCTTTACCGCCCAAGTTACGAGCAGCCAAAGCACCCGCTGCAATCGCGCGAGCTACAGGGTATTGAGAAGACATACCTTGAGCTTTAGAGATGATAGCGTCCATTTCACCACGACGAATCGACTCTTCAAATCCAAGAGCAAATTCAGTTTGGTTCGTTTTACGACGAACAAATAGAGCGTATGCTCTCTCGATAATGATTGCGATAGAAGTTACTTGGATGAGCAAGATTGGCCACATCCAGAATCCACCATGTTCAAACGCCTGAGCCATTTTAGTTAGAAATTCCATAATTTCCCCTCCAGTCGCTAAAGATTACAGACCATGGTCTAGGAGATGGCAAAGCGAAAGACACATTGACACGGTCCAATATCGACAAAAATGTAACATTAATTTGATGGATTCCTAAAAAACGAAGCGCATGGAAAACAGCAGATCGCGGGGCGTCGACCTCGGGATCAGGCGAATCTCTCTCGATCGCCTGACCCAGGTCATATTTGAAGATTACTGATTAAAGGATTTCAACTTCCCTGCCACATAGGCATTTAATTGAGACATCGAAATACGCTCTTGGGTCATCTTATCACGATGACGAACCGTGACAGCCTGGTCATTCAAGGTGTCAAAGTCGACCGTCACGCAGAATGGAGTTCCGATCTCATCCTGACGACGGTAGCGCTTTCCAATGGACGCCGTTTCGTCGTAAGTGACATCAAAATCCTCCGCCAGTTGATCACGCAACTTTTCGGCAATCGAGGTCAACTCTTCCTTCTTCGACAATGGCAAGATCGCCACTTTATAAGGAGCAATCTCTGGATGCAGCCCCATGACCACGCGAACATCTTCTTTGCCCGCTTCGTCCGTCGTGATCTCTTCGCGGTATGCATCACACATAAAGGCCAAGAACAAACGATCACAACCCACGGCAGTTTCGATCACATACGGAATGTATTTCTCTTTGTTGGACTCATCGAAGTACTCCAGATTTTTTCCAGAAAACTTCGCGTGTTGAGACAAGTCAAAGTCGGAACGATTGTGAATACCTTCAAGCTCTGAGAATCCCATAGGGAATTTAAACTCAACGTCCACTGCGGCACGAGCATAGTGAGCCAATTTATCGTGATCTTTGAAACGCAAGTTTTCAGGTTTCAAACCATACTTAATATAGAAGTTCCAACGAGTTTCTTTCCACTCTTTAAAATACTTCTCATCCGTACCCGGCTTCACAAAATATTGCATTTCCATTTGTTCGAACTCACGCGTACGGAAAATAAAGTTTCCAGGCGTGATTTCGTTACGGAATGACTTTCCAATCGCGGCAATCCCGAAAGGAATTTTATAACGAGAGGACTGCTGACAGTTTTGGAAATTCACGAAGTGACCTTGCGCCGTCTCGGGACGCAAATAGATCACACTTCCAGAATCCTCCAAAGGACCCATGTGAGTTTTAAACATCAAATTGAAGTTTCTTTCTTCCGACAAGTTTTTACTGCCGCAGTTAGGACACTTCTTTTCGTTGATATAAGAATCTGTGTTGTCTGCACGGAATCGCGTTTTACAGTCTTTACAGTCGACCAAAGGGTCACTGAAACCGTCGACATGGCCTGACGCTTTCCATACCGTTGGATGCATCAAGATCGCGGCGTCAAGACCCACAATATCCGCCCGACGAGTCATCGCATTCCACCAAGCCCGCTTCACATTGAGCTTCATCAAAGAGCCTAAAGGACCGTAGTCCCAACAACTGCCAAGCCCTCCATAGATCTCGCTTGATTGAAAGACAAATCCACGACGTTTACTGAGGCTGACAAGGGTGTTTAAATCCTCGCAGTGCTTAATTTTCATACAGAGGCTCCAAGGTAAATCTCTAGAAGTCATTTCTGGGACGACCTCTAATGGTTACACTTCGGTCTAGAAGCAGTCAAGAAAACGGGCGCCCTACTTGATCTCGGACGAGGTCTTAGAGAAGCTATATTTATGCAGCGCGCTTCAAAAAGGTACGGCGTACCTCTTCTCTTTTTTTTGGCTTCTTTGGCTCAGGCAGAGTCGGTGACTCAGTTCGTGACCAAAGAGGAAAAGATTCGTGAAGAAATGATCACGATCTCGCGTGAGTTGGGTGTGACTTGCACTGAGTGCCACAATGTGACGAACTTCCGGGAAGATTCCAAGAAGTCCTTTCAAGTTGGAAAGGAGCACATGAAAATCACTCAGATGCTCAAAGACAACGGATTTGATGGAAAAAAAGGCCCCATGTCCACATGTTATATGTGCCATCGAGGCAAACTTCGTCCTGATTTCAAAGAGCCCACTCCCGATAAGGCCCACTAAACTCCCCTTCAACTCCTCAGGTTGACTCACGACCCACATCAGTTGGAAATTAAAGGCGCCGGAAAGGACCTCTATGAACTTAATTGATCTCTCGATTCGTCGCCCGGTTTTTGCGTGGGTCCTCATGTTTGCTCTGATTGTGTTCGGAGCCATTTGCATGAACCGCATGGGAATCAGTCAACTCCCCGACGTCGACTTCCCGGTGGTCAGTGTTTCCGTCACCTATGAAGGGGCTGCTCCCGAAGTGGTTGAATCCGAACTCATTGATCCTATCGAAGAACGCCTTTTGGCGATTGAAGGTATTAAAGAGATGCGTTCCTCGGCTCGACAAGGGTCCGGGTCCGTCACTTTGGAATTCGATATCAATCGCAATGTCGACGTCGTCTTGCAAGAGGTCCAAACTGCCTTGAGCCAAATGCGTATGCCCCCCGGCGTGGACCCCGCCATCGTTCGCAAACAAAACCCCGAAGAAGATCCCATCGTCATTATCTCTGTCTATGGTGATGCCCCTCTCAAAGAGATGCTTTCTTGGACTGAAAATTATCTCTTGGATCAGATCCGCTTTTTACCGGGCGTAGGTGAAGTCAGCATCGGTGGTTTCAGCCAACGCAACCTGCGTATTTGGCTGGATACCAAAAAACTTGAAAGTCTTTATCTGACCGTCAGTGATGTCGTTGAAGCCCTGGGGTCTCAACACTTGGAAAGCGCCGCCGGCCAATTCACCGAAGGTCGACGTGAACTGCGTGTGCGCTGGTTGGGCGAGGCCAACTCCGTGAATCAAATCAAAGACATCCAAATTTTACGTCGAGGGGGACAACGCATTTATGACCGGGATATCTACATTCGCGACGTCGCCGATGTGGAGGATGGCCTTTCCGACGTTCGCCGTGTCGCCCGGGTGGACGGCCAACAAGCTGTTGCAATGCAAATTCGCAAACAACGCGGCACCAACGAAGTGACCGTCGCCCAAACTGTTCGCGCAAAACTTGATGAAATCAAAGATCGTTTTCCCAAGGGATTTCAATACCGAGTGAATGTGGATTACACACGTTCAACGGAAGCGACGGTTCACCTCACCATCGAAAAATTATGGGTCGCAGCACTGATTACCATTTTGGTGTGTTTCCTTTTCTTGGGCAGTCTGCAAGCCGCCATCAATATTCTCTTCTCAATTCCCACATCCATTGTCGGAACTTTTACGATTCTGTATTTTTCTGGATTCACCTTGAATCTCTTCACCCTTTTAGCTTTGACGCTTTCGATTTCCATTGTGGTCGACGATGCGATCATGCTTTTAGAAAATATCGTGCGCCACTATCGCATGGGAAAAGGTTCGGCCAAAGCCGCTGCCGATGGTTCAAAAGAGGTGTTGCCTGCCGCGATCGCAGCGACCCTGGCCGTCGTCGCCGTGTTTTTGCCCGTCATCTTCATGGAAGGCATCATTGGGAAATTCTTCTTCCAATTCGGCGTCACCATGAGTGCGGCCGTCATGTTATCTCTTCTAGAGGCGGTCACCATCACACCGATGCGAGCCACCGCTTTCCTCAGCAGCGAGCCCAAGATCTCAAAGTTAGAACATTTTTTAGACGAGGTTTTTGAGAAACTGTCCCAGCAATATCAAAAGGTCTTACAGGTCACACTCCGCTGGAAATATGTGATTGTTCTGGGCTCGATACTGTTCTTCGTATCTTCCTTGCTTTTAGTCACGAAAGTGCGCCAGGAATTCGTTCCCGCACAAGATCAGGATCTCATCATTGTGAGTGCACAAACACCCCCCGGAACATCGCTTGAGACCACCAGCGCTCGAGCCAAAGAACTGGAAGTCGTTTTGGCCGCCAATCCCAACATCGCCGGATTCTTCGTATCCGTCGGTGGCGGAGGTGGAGGCGGCAGTGCCGGCGTGAATCAAGTGTTCCTGCCCGTGGCTCTCAAACCTCGCGCCGAACGTTCCGTCAATCACACGCAAATCATGAGTGAACTGCGCACGGAATTTAAAAAGATAAAAGGCATGCGCGTCACTATGCGCGATATTTCGGCCAGAAATCTTTCCTCAGGACGACAGAATCCGTTAGCGATCAACTTGCGGGGGCCCGACTTAAAAGTTCTGCTTCAAAAGTCCGAAGAACTCATGGAGCGCCTTGAAAAAGAAAAATTAGCCGTCGACCTCGATACCGATTTCAGAACAGGAATCCCCGAGCTGATCCTGACCCCGAATCGCAAGGCCATGGCCAGCCGTGGGGTCTCGGTTGAATCCGTGGGACAAGTTCTTTCGGCTGGCGTTGGTGGACTTCGCCAAGGTCGTTATACCGCCGAGGGCCGACGCTATGACATCCGCTTCAAAATCAAGGAAGAGCAGATTCGCACCGCCGAAGATTTTAAACGCCTCTATGTGCGCAATAATTTCGGCAATTTGATTCCGATGTCACAACTGGTGAACATTCGCGAAGATAACGCCATCCAGGGCATCAATCGAGTCAATCGCCAAAGAGCTATTTCTGTTTTTGGAAATTTAGCTCCCGGCCAATCCCAAGCGGCCGTTCTTGAAAGAGCGTCCGCCATCGCCAAAGAAATCCTTCCCACGGGATATTCGTATGCTCTTGAAGGTGCCTCTGCAGGCTTCGCGGAGTCCTTTAAAAGTCTTTATGGAGCATTGCTGATTGGCATCTTGGTGGCCTATTTGATTTTAGCGGTTCAGTTTAATTCTTTTATTCACCCGGTCTCGGTCCTGGTGGCTTTGCCTTTCAGTGTGACAGGGGCTTTGGTGGCACTTTGGATGTTCAATGTGTCGTTGAATCTTTTTAGTTTTATCGGATTGATCGTTCTTATGGGTATCGCCAAAAAGAACTCCATCTTGCTCGTGGAATTCACCAACCAAGTGCGACGCCAAGGCGAAAAAAGCATCGCCGAAGCCTTACTGAAGGCGTGTCCTGTGCGCCTGCGCCCGATTTTGATGACCTCCGTTGCGACTGTAGCCGCAGCCTTGCCGCTCGCGATTGGCTCTGGCATTGGCTCTGAAACACGTTTGCCGATGGGACTTTCCATCATTGGCGGAACAATTGTTTCCACTTTACTGACGCTCTTTGTAGTTCCCGCTCTTTACTTGATGCTTTCCCCCCTAGAGAGTAAAAAGAAGGACTACAACTTTAGTATTTAGACATGCCATTTAAGATATTGAAATCAACTCAAAGATTCATTTACTTTTGCGCCGGGTGGGTGTTCCTCTTGCTGGCCGTGATTGGCATTTTTCTTCCGCTTCTTCCCACGACTCCGTTTTTATTGCTGACTGCTTACTGCTTTGCGCGCAGTTCGGAACGATGGCACAATTGGTTACTTCAACAACCTCATCTTGGACCCGTGATTTTAGATTGGCAACGTCATGGAGTGATTCGTCTGCGCGTGAAGATTCTTGCCACCGCTTTGATGATCCCTTTAGTGACTCTCTCCCTCATAAAAGAGTCCATCCCCCTCTATGCCCGCATTTCAGCAGGCCTTATCTGCGCCGGAGTCTTACTCTTCATATGGACCCGTCCCCAAACCCGCAATTCGTCACCTGTCAAAAAGGCCGACATCCCAAATCCAAGAAAGACTTAAGAAATTGGTGGCCTAAAGTTTGTAAGGCCCTGGAAGGATCAATAATATAAGGAGTTCCCATGAAAAAATGGATCGTTGCCGGCATGCTCATGTCTTCGATGGCGCAAGCTCAAGAAGCTCAAGATCACCTTCTACTCACCATCAATGTAAGTGTGAACCAGGCTTACACACAAACTTCAGAAAACATCTTTAAGAGCGAAAAGTCCACGAGTGTCACCCGCCTTAAGATCACTGGTACTTCCAAAAGCGGCGAAAACATCAACTACGACACAGGTGATATTAAAAAGGATCAGTTTTCTTTCTCTGAAATCCGTCTTCTCGGAGGCGATTCCCTCGAAATGGTCGACTCTATCAAGGGCACAACAACTTCAATGAAAGCCCAAATCAGTCAGGAAGTGATTCGCGTAAGTTCCGCGGACGTCGGCACTTCTCTTGCCGCAGAACTCAAAAAACAAGGCCAAGACATGGTGCAAAGACTGCGTGTTGAGTCCGGCGACACCAAAGTGGACTACACGCTGGATGTCTCGGATTTGACTTGCGCACGATCCGCCCAAGCCCTGTCTTGCGATCTCAGTGCTCAACTTGTTTTGGATGTCATTGGAAAGTAAAAATCTTTTCCATCTGGGAGGCCCTATGAAAACCTTCGTCTTCCTTCTGACCGCCGTTTTCCTGTGGCAAGGTTCGGCGCACGCTCAGACGAAGGAATTGTGGCCCTCCCCGGTCATTCTAAAAAACCGTGACTGCATCCTTGAGATCCTAGCAAAAAAAATGAACGTCACCTTGAGCGAGTCAAAACCGCGACCCGAGATCAAACCTCAAGGCTTGGTGACATTGGAAGAATACCAGGACGCTGTCGAAAAATTCTGGGGTTGGCGCCCCAGTGCCATTGTGAACGTCTATAATCCCGTCACGAATCAGATCTTTTTAAATACCACCACAGAGTTCTATCTTCCGCGCGGACGCACAATCTTTGACTCTTTGGCACATGAGTATGTCCACTTCCTGCAACTCAACTATTTAGGACGAGATCCTGATGATTCTTACAACGAAGATGAGGCCGTTGCGGTTCAAACGTGGTTCCGTGAAACCTATTCGTCTCAAATGATCGGCCTGGATTTTCAATGCCCGGGAAAATAAATCTGCTCTCTTCTTTCTTTTTGATCATTGGACTGCTCTTCAACGCAACGACCTGGGCGGAAGATTGCCCCCGCCATCCCCAATTACATATTGAAGGCGGAACGAGTTTTGAGATTCAGGAGACCTGTCGCTCCTTTGAAAAGATCGCCACATTCTTCGCTCGAATGGGAATCCAAGCCGATGACAAACTGACATTACATTTTAAAGATATCGTCTATCTTCCCGGCGAAAACGAGAGCACGGAAAACCGCACTGCCGTTTACGGATATTTCGACACGGACACTCGAGAAATTCACCTGATGCACTTTCAATCTCCCGCGCAAGAAAGCCGTTCCGCCTGGGGACTTGCGTGGACCAATGATCTTGCCAGTTCTTTCTTACTTCATGAAATGACCCATCTTGTGGTGACTTCATTTCTTGGCGCTGACTTTAAACGTCTGGCGCGCCCCTGGCATGAGGCCCTGGCCTATGCGGTGCAGTTGGAACTGATGCCGGTGGCTCTACAAAAAGAAGTTCTCTCTGCCCAAAAAGATCTTGTCGCCGATCCATTCACGGAGGTTCGCTCCATCAATTTCATGTCCTACGCTGTTGATCCCGATTCTTTCGCGATCAGAGCCTTTATTGCCATTCAAAAATGGGGCGGTCGCGATTTCATAAAGAAAGTTCTTGATAATCAAATTCCTGGAACAGAAGAAGAATAATTAAAAACACCTTGCCCTGGAAAACCCGCCGCTTTTCGGCACCTCTTGGCGACTTCAACATTTCACTTTGAGAATCAAAGCCTCAGCCACCCCTTCTTTGTTTCTCAAGCCAGCACACCCCTAGCTTTAAAAAAGCTCAGCAAGGAGTTTTTCGATGCTTCAGCGTGCTTTCACGATCATTCTCATTTTGGGACTGCACCTTTCAACGCAACTGATGGTTGCACCCAAAAAGATTATTGAACGACACCCGCAAAGCGCGAGTGCTTCTCCTGCTGGCGTGTACTACTTAGCAAACGGCACCGATGGCTGCCCCGCTCAAGTCACCTGGTTGGTGGAGTGTCAGGGATTTGTCCTTGATGGGAGCGCCAGTCACTCATTCCCTACCGTTGAAAAGTTTTGTCGAATCAATAAGGGCCCGAAAATCGCCCATGAGCCCGTCACCTATGGCAGCAAGAAGGTCCTCACGGAAGTCGTCAGTCGAGATAATCTGATTCGCAAAAAAGACACAACGGTTTTTAGGCATAAAGGAAACTCCGTCGCTCTTGAACAAGAAGACACGGTGATCTTTGATGAAACCGGAAAGTTCCTGTGGGAACATAGTAATAATGGCAAAGGATTTAGCTGTCTTTACTCTCGCTAATTTAGACGTGCTTATTTAAAATCGCCTTATACGCGGTCTCAAGAAACTCGATGGAGTGTTTATCAGAACGACGAACCGCTGTCTGGTAAGCCTCGGTTACCAGCTTGATTGAAGCCCCCGCCGGGACCCCCAAAACCTCATACGCATCCCAACTATGGCCATTGTAATTAAACATCACATTTAAATGCTTTGTCACAGTGCCTTGTAAATCGGGGTGTTGAGGCAAGGGCTCCGTCGCCCCGCTTATGACGGGCGCTGGGTCCAAGAGTGGCGGTGCGCTATCTTTGGCCTTCATATTCAGTCGCGTCGGACGCTGGGCCCCTCCACGCGACAATAGATACCAGAAGACGAAAGCTCCCGCCCCCACTAAATTCAATGTCAAAAAGTCTTGGCTATTCATCCAAGTTCTATTATTCGTTGGGAGCACAAAATTATCAAGGAGTGTCCGCATGGCAGCACCAAATCCCTTCGAAAAGCAAACCCCCATTCCCGGAGTGAAACATATCATTGCCGTAAGTTCGGGCAAAGGAGGCGTGGGCAAAAGCACCGTCGCTACAAATTTAGCCATGGCTTTGGGGCGTAAAAGTAAAGTCGGACTTCTTGATGCCGACATTTATGGACCGAGCATCCCTCGAATGTTAGGAACTTTGGGGCAAAAGCCACAAATCAATCCCGAAACAAATCAACTCGAGCCTGTCACCCGTTATGGTATCAAATTGATGAGCATCGGTTTTTTGGTTGAAGAAGGCGCCGCCGTAGTATGGAGAGGTCCTATGCTTTTTAAAGCCATGGATCAATTCCTACGCGATGTAAACTGGGGC
>JANJTG010000172.1 GCA_024711265.1 Bdellovibrio sp.
GCGATGCTTCTGCAAGGGGGGCACTTTCTTAAAGAGGACACCCTGACAGAAGATTATCATTTGGGAATCATGACAAAGATCATGGGATTCCGAAGTCAGTTTCTTTGTGTGCAAATTGAAATGCCCCGGGGAAGCAAAGAATTTATTGCGACTCGCGAGTATTTTCCTTCGGATTTTTTTGCCAGCATTCGTCAGAAATCACGTTGGACTCTGGGGATTGCGTATCAGGGTTTAGACAATATTCAATGGCAAGGCAGCTGGGTGGATCGCTATTTTCTTTTGCGCGATCGCAAAGGGCCTCTCAACAGTGCTCTTGTAATTTTATCGGTGGTAGTGCTTTTAGGTCTTGCGGGGTTTAGGCTTCTTTCTGGTCGAGTCCCCGAGATGTTACACAACTCTGTATTTGACGCTCTCATTGTTCTCAACGCTGTAAATATGTTGTTAAGAGTTTTTCAGCGGATGTGGGCCGTGCGCCGAGTGAACGGAGGGGCTCAGGCTTTGATGGTTCCTGTGCGTTGGCTTGTTGCCAATGTGGTGAACGTGGCTGCGACGATCAAAGCCCATCGAACCTATCGACATAGTTTAAAAACCGGGCAGCGACCTGCCTGGGTAAAAACAGATCATCGTCTTCCGGCCCATTTTGGCAAGGAAGTGGAGGTACAAACACAATGAGAATCAAGGATGTTTCCATTGCTATAGGAACGATGGCCACTTTATCGTTGGCCACGATTTTGGGTTTTACCAATCATCAGGAAGTCCAATGCGTCAATATCTACTATGATAAGACGGACAAGCCTGATTATTGGATGGGGAAAAGCTACTCAGTCATGTTGCAAAATCTTTTGGGACACTTCCCTGAATATCAACAGATTGTGAGCCCCATTGAGTCTTATCAAGCCGGTGGTCTTGATAAGTGCCAAGCCAATATCTATATTGGATCTTATTTCGACAATAAGATTCCGCGTGCATTTTTGGAGGACTATCTTAAGACTCAAAAGAATGTCGCATGGCTAGGATATAATATCTGGCAGTTGGGCGAACAGCTCGATAAAGAGATGGGTCTGCGTTACGTGCGACTGACCACTTTGGATAAACATCTTCTGGATAAAGAAAAACAACCGACCTTTTTTAAAGAGATTCTTTATAAAGGCGAAACCTTCTATAAATTTGCCGAATGGAGTCGTAAAGAGCCGGGGCGCTTTATTGCTCCCTATGAGCAGACGGAACTCATGCCGTCAGGTCTTTCCAAGTTTGAGACCTTGGCGGAGGCTCGTCATACAGGAACGAAAGAGGTGATTCCCTATATCGTTAGGTCTAAGAATCGTTTCTTTGTTGCTGATGTTCCTTTTGCGTATATCCACGAAGCCGATCGTTATCTGGTTTTTGCCGATGTGCTATTTGATATTCTCGGGGCACAACCTCGGCATAACGGGAAATACGCCTTCGTCAGAATTGAAGATATTCATCCCGTATCGAATCTGGGTTTTCTCTATGGCCTGATCAATGTTCTTAAAGAAGAAAAAGTTCCCATTAATATTTCTTTGATTCCGATTTTTTACGATCCTCACTATCGTTATGGTCGGGCAGAAAATGAAGAGTTTGTTCCGATGGAGCGAAAGAAGTCCTTCATGACTTTCCTCAATGAGATGAAAGCCTTGAATGCAAACTTCATCATGCATGGGATCACTCACCAATATCAAGGTCATGTGAATCCCTTTAACGGAGCGTCTGGTGAAGATTTTGAATTTTGGGATGCGGTTCGCAATGCGCCTTTACAAGAAGACAGCGTCAATTATGTCTTGAGTCGATTTGATGATGGTTGGAATTCGATGAACAAGGCAGGGGTCACAACACGTATGTGGTTAACGCCTCACTATCAAGCCAGTCCCTTGGATTATATTATCTTTGGAAAAGTCTTCCCTTGGAACGTGGGGCGGGTGATCTACTACAACTTTAAGGCCACGGGCCTCAACGAATCCCTTTTGCAGAAAGAGATTCGTACAGGCGACGACCCCCGATTGCATTACGCGACCAATGCTCCGGATGGTAAAAACTTGCGTGAGCAGTATTTTAAAGATCTTCATGTTGAATATTTAGCGGATAAGTGGAGTGGCCAGTTCTTCCCTTATGAGATCTTCGGGGATGTGCATGGTCAGCGTTTGATTCCTGAATGTTTGGGAAATCCTCAAAATTATTTAACGGAGCAGGTTTTAAGAACAAGATCGGCAAAACAGATCATCGAGGACGCTAAACGCAATCGCGTGCTTCGTGATGCCTGGGCGTCGTTCTTCTTTCATACGTATCTTTTGGACATTCCCGCGAACGATGGTCGTGGCCATCAGCCTGGAGACCCTCGCGAGATTCGTTACCTCGTCCAAGAGATTAAAAAACTGGGTTACACCTTTATTGACATAAATACATTTTTGGATGCCAACACACGGACAATTCGTCCCGAACCGATCTATACGGAGGTAGGTCTATGATGATTTTAAGAGCGTTCTTACTTGCACTGCTGCTGACCCCTAGTTTTTC
>JANJTG010000189.1 GCA_024711265.1 Bdellovibrio sp.
GCCCATTGTTCGTCTTAGCATCATCGTTATCGCCGCCGTTTTCATATCTTGTTTTTTCGTTTATCTTGCTTCTATCAGTGCAATGATCTTTTATCTAAAAAGAAAAACTTTGGTCATTGACCAAACCCTGTCTGAAATTGAGAAGGGCAACCTTTCGGCACGAGTCTCTTTATCAAGACTAGATCGAACGACGGGCGTGATCCCTATCTTTAATCAAATGGCGGATAAACTTGAGGTCGTCGGCGAAAAGCTGAAGTCCTACGAAAAAGAGCGTCTTCACGTCCTTCAAGAACTTGCACACGACTTAAGAACGCCGCTGACAAGTTTGACGGGCGCATCCGAAACGCTAATGTATGCGGAAAATCTTCCTCAAGAATCCAGACGAAATCTGTTGCAAGTGATTTCCAGCGAATCTCAGTACCTCACTAAACTTCTTGAAGATTTGTTTTTCTTGGCTGAAATTCAGGCCCGACGTGGCGTCACCTCTGAAAAGGTGAATATTTCAGATATCGTCGCCGCGGAGATTCAAAAGATTTCCACCACCTCCAAACAGACTCCGTCTATCACCGTTACAAAAGACAGGTATTCAGGTGGCCTTTTAGATATCGACCCTATTTTAGCAAGACGATTGATCTCAAATCTTCTGGACAACGCAATCAACGCCGGGGCCCAGACAATTCACATTGAGATTGCAGAGGCGGAAGATCAGTTAATATTTAAAATTTGGAACAATGGAAGACTTCCAACACAGGAGCAAATCCATCAGTACGGACAAAAAAAGAAGAGTCGTACATTTAACGGAGACAACTTCAAAGGATCCCTGGGTCTTGGAAGCGTGATCATCCGCTCAATCATTGAATCTCATAACGGACATCTCGACGCTCGATTGACTGAATCTCCGAGGGGTTTTGAGGTTTCCACCATACTTCCTTTAAGAAAACAAAAAATACTCTTAACTAAAAATAGGGAATCTCAATAATCGACCGAAATCCATGACGAATCGTGATTGTCGATACCACTTTTCTAAGTGCATCTATGGTCTTTCCTTGTTTTCCCAAAATAAAACTAAAGTTATTCTTTGAACAATCCACTTTATATACAGTGGTACGCTCTCCCTTATAGAAAGATACGCTTACGCCATTCTGGTCAGGAACCATTCGGCGAAGCAACAATTCTAAAAGCTGGCAAGTTTCCTCACGAACAAGTTCTTGCTCTGCTGGATCGATCTGCACATCCTGGTCTTTGGAATTCTCGAAAGAGGGCTCTGAAGAAGCAGTTTTTCTGACCTTAACAACATTCAACTTTCCAATTTCTGACATAGAAGAACTCCCCTTTTTTTGAGATTAATAATCCTGAGGAGGTCCGCATAGGCCAATTTTGAAGTCTTTTTCACTTTCTGTGTCGACACGAACAGGACATGTGAGTCGACTCATTTACTGAAAACAAGCCTCCGCTCTTACTGTCTCAAAACGGGGATCTTGTATGATGGCCCCATGGCCATTGATATCTTCTCCCTGTCGATTCTTGTACGGGGCCCCAGACACTTCGACCCAGTTGGTATTCTTTGTGAGTCCCATGTATTGAAAGCTAGATACAAAATTACTGTAGGCATCATCATCAACGGAAAGGGCCGCTTTCATTCTTGATCGTGGAGTCACGGGATTCGCTCTTTCTGTAAACCAATCTGCAATAGGATTACTATAAGCGACAAGGTCTGCAATATCATACGGTCCCCCCAGAAAGCAGGCACGACGAACCTCGACCCACAACGAGATAAAATAGGCGTGGCCTGAGCCTTGAGAATGCCCTCCGATATTTAGTGCGGAATAATTGATGACGTTTCCATTCGTAAGAGCAATGGGCATTCGGACACTTTTCGCGCTGAAATAGCTGCTCAATTTGCGAATGCGCTCCTCAATGCTGTCAGCGACTGGAGTGGTCGCATAAGGAAAGACATCTTCGCCGGTGATCTTCTCCTTTCGCAAAAGACCTGCGCAGTTGTTAAAATTTTTATAAGTCATACAGACATCCTCATTGACCATAAAACGATTGTCATAAGCAATCTGCACAACCACAAATCCCTTTTTCATACCCTCTTCTAGTAAAATATCGTTATCAAAATTTGCCGTTGTCGGATTATACGGTCGCCCGTAAGAGCCCACGAAATGAAGATAGATTCCTTTGATCGTCGTTCCCGTTGGCGGAAATCCGATCGCATGATAACCAAATCCAAATCGCTGATCCGCGAAGGTGGCTGTTCCGTAGATATCTCGAGCTGCAGGATCCAGACGACTGGGTTTTATTGCGCAAAAAAGTCCATAGGTACCAAACTTTGAAATATCACAAATCGTCGAAGAAGGCTGCGTGTATGCCGCCTCTGAAGGGGGTGATGTTGGGTTATTCCCGCCAGGTTGACTACTGTTGTCTTCCGAACCGGGATCTTCAGTATCGGCGTCACCATGAGGTGAGTCACTGACCACAGAAGTGAACCCCCCAGGGGAGCAGTTCGTAAACCCCAACATCAAAAAACTCATAATAAAAACGGAGGAGCCAAGGCCCCTCCACCGCCGAGATCCCATTTTTTATCCCGCACCTTTTCTCTTTTTTATTGCCTGAACGATTTTCTCTTTACAGGCTTGAGACAGATTCTCCCTATTGTCCTTTAGACATTTCTTAATGCGCCCATCACCGGGCTCAACATCAGAGCAAAGCTTTTTCACGTCCTCTTTGCAAGCCCCATCCCCCTCCGCAAATACCGTTCCCGTCGCCATAAAGTTCAT
>JANJTG010000198.1 GCA_024711265.1 Bdellovibrio sp.
TGTTCGACCTGTGAAAGAATGGACTTCATGGAAGGAAAGATTGAAGCGACGGCCGCAATGAATATGAAATTCATGGTGCAAGATGCTCAGAAGAAGGTCTCTGAAATCAAAAAAATAGGAAATCTCATCGGCACCTCCATGGAGGACTCGCAAGGTCTTATCAAATTTATTGGAGAAAAAGAACATTTTGCCGAGCTTGCCCTGAGCGAGATGAAGCGCATCGAAAAAGCCAGTGACTCTTTGTCTGGTGAAAGCCTTTTTAACGCTCACTCAAGAATGATCAAACTCTCTGCTGAAATTCGTTCTTTAAATGAAGAAACACAGCTGACTGTCGATAAAATAATTCTTGGTCGATAATTGAAACTCAAACTTAAAAATTACAAAGAGCCTCACTCCCCGAGGCTCTATCTTTTTTTTGTCAGCCCATCATATTCCTAACGATGAGAGATCGTGCTTCCGGCAGAGGCCAACATCACGCAGACAATTGCAGCCCACTGAGGAAGACTCAGCGATTCCCGCAAAAACAAAAAACCCATGAGGGTCGCCACGACAGGCTCTAAACTCATAAGAATCCCGAAGGTCTTCGTCGGTATGTGGCGCATGGCTTTCATTTCCAACGAATACGGCAAAGCACTTGAGAGGATCGCCACTAGAACTCCCATGGGCAGCAGGGACATATCCACAATCTGCGAACCATTGAGAAAAATGCCAAAGGGTGCCGTGACTATTGCTGCAAAAACCATCCCCCAAGCGGTCACTTGAAGGCTGTCCCCGGATTTCGCCGCCGACTTTCCAAAGACAATATAGAGGCCCCAGAAAAGCCCCGCCCCCAGAGCTAAAACCACACCCATCACATCCAAGTTTGAGCTGCTCGAGGACAGGGGCAAAATCAAGTAAATCCCGATGGCCGCTAAAAAAGCCCAAACCAGATCCAACACTCTTTTTGAAGATAGTAGTGCCACTGCCAGGGGACCTGTGAACTCCAGGGCCACGGCAATTCCTAAAGGAATTCTTTCTAAAGCAAAATAGAAAAGCAGATTCATACTGCCCAGAGAAGCTCCGTAGGCGGCGATCATGGGAAGACTTCGCCAAGAAATCTTATGTTTCCATACTTTTGCAAGAACGAGCAAAATCAAAGCAGAGATAGAAACTCGCAAGGCCGTCGTCCCCGCGGCCCCCGCTAAGGGAAAAAGTTGTTTGGCAACAGACGCTCCATATTGAATCGAAAACATCGCCGTGAGAATTAAAAGAATGGAGGACAACAAGGGCCGTCGCAAAGAATCTCCTACAAAGAGGCTAGAGCTGTTAGAAATCTAACAGGTGCGCGCGCTGTCGGTCACTCAACGTCTTCTGGATCTCATAGTGAGAAACAACCTTTCTAAGTACTTGATACCTCGTAGGTGAATTCTCAAAACAAAGCGGACTTCGTGGCACGCCTCTAGCAATAAGAGTTAGGTATACCGCTTGTTACCAAGGAGTTCAAAATGACAATCACGAAAATCTTCACAGCAGCAATCATCACAATCGCAGCATCAACTTCCTTGGCAGCTACAAAATGTGATCACAAAGGTAATAGCGGTCTTTTCGCAAATACAAACCCTACAGTTGTAAAAACTCAGGTTGCTAAAGCTGGCACAGCTTCTTCTCAAACTGGAACTCGCTAATTCGCGAAAAGAAATTTAACTACGCCCCCTAAACCCAGGAACCCTTCCCCCAAGGACCTGGGTTTTCCTTTTCTCTGGAACTAAAGTTTATTTTATTTACCTCCGAAGAGGTTTTCACTTGGAGGTAAAATGTCTATTAACTTTAAACACACACAAACTGGATTAATAAAAGAATGCCCTGAAGGTTTCTCTTGGACCTATTTCTTTTTTGGCCCCATAGTAGGAATGATTCGAGGAATGTGGACACCGTTTTTTGTAAGTCTGTTTACATTTGGTTTGGCAAATCTTTATTACATGTTCAAGATTAACAAAACATACGCATCACAATTAATGGAAAAAGGATTTATTCCTGCCAGTGACGTGGACCATCAAAAGCTGGTATTGCTAGGTCTTGTTATCCCCAAAGAGAAACATCACGTAGCTTAAAGAAGTCGCAAAAAAACCCAGGCAGATATCGATCCTACCTGGGTTGCTAACTTATTAATGGCCTTCGTCCTTATTGGGCTGCAAAAGATGTTTCACAAGCCATCGCTTCCATTTTGAAAGCATTGCTTGCATTCACTAAGGAAACAGGAGCACTCCAACCATCAGTACAATTCCAATGAGTCAACCCCGTGCTGCTTGAAGGAGTGTAATTAAGATCATGGGCCTCAACGGCGGCCTTATGAGTGCTGCTCGTAGCAGTAAGCCCGTCATCTCCCCAAGAAGCGGTCGCTGTCCCGTCTGTCATAGAGCCTTCACCCATCTTATAAGTTGAATAGCTTGTACCTGATATTGTTGTTTTTCCATAGAAATCAGCTTGTCCCGTAACAATTCCCAGTCCGCTAATACCTAAGATGTCGATTGTTGAACTGGCTTGAGTCATCTTAATATTTGAGCTTCCCACCGCAAAATTAACAGTCTTATTGAGCCAAGTCCCGCCAGAATATGTCCCTGTGATAACCGCCTCCAAAGAAGAAGCGAAAAGAACCTTCGTCGTATTTGTCGCGCCATCATATGACAACGTTAAAGTCGGCGTGGTGCCGTCACAGATCGTCGCCGTCAATGAACTTACGCTTCCATCAGTTCCTTTCGTCACTTTGAATTTATAGCGAGAAACATCATCGAAACCCAAAGCGTAGTGATCGGATCCATCATCAAAGCCTGAAACCGTCGTCGCATTATTATTCAAAGCTTTTGCGTAGCATGAAAACAAGTCAGCCGCAGCACCCGCGATGTAGAAACCAGTGACTGCAGAAAAGAATTGCGCACCACTAGCTTCCCCGCCCGTAGGCCAAGATCCCCCTTTAATGGAAATTCCGGCACTCATCGGCTTAACTCCCAAAGAAAGAAGACCCGCACCAGAAACTGGTCCTGTCACAGCCGGAGTCAATGTATTCGCTGAAGCGCCTCCCCCTGTACTACCGCCGCCGCCTCCGGAGGAGCATGCAACTAAAGAAACTATTGCTGAACACACTGCAAATACTTTAATAACTGATTTTGCCATTCTACTTCCCTTCCTTGTGAAGCCCATTATGAATCAAAATCAAAGGTACATGACAGAGGTGACAAAATAAACTGAAGCTTGATACAAAAAAGTCGAGTCGAGGGCTGGGGCCGAAGTGGCGTGTCTTAAAAATAAAAAAGCCCAGGGGTTACCTGGGCTTTTTAGCGTATTACTTTACGACTTCAAATTAGAAGTTGTAAGTGTAAGAAGCTTGAGTCAAGAAACCCGCAGCTGCGTAGTCAAATTGACCTTTTTTAGAGTCGTTTACGAAAGTAACATAAATCATACCTTTTCCAACTTTCAAACCTGCACCAGCAGCGAATGCGATAGAATCAGCATCAACTTTTGTTTCAGGAGTACCGGAAATAGTAACTTCGTTGATCAAAACATTTTGAGTCAAAGAACCACGGATAACCATCCAAGAAGTTGCATTTGCTTCAACACCCATCCAGATAGGAAGAAGAGAAGCTTTTTTAACGTCTTTTACTTCAGCCATTTGGTATTTGATACCATAGAAGAAGTTAGCGTCGTCATTTTTTACAACTGTGTTGATGAAACCAACTTCAGTAGAAGTTGCATCGTA
>JANJTG010000285.1 GCA_024711265.1 Bdellovibrio sp.
GTGGATCAAGAAGCTCTTCTTTTAAAAGACTTAAAACGCCTCCTGTCATCCCAACCACGCAGTATGGATCTTTTAAATTGGACCGCACAGATTGCATTAAATCAAAAAGACTGGGAGACGCTCAAACAACTTGGCACAAAAAACAAAGTCTCCGTCTGGCAGTTTGTTGCTGAAAAAAATCTCGGCTCCAAAAATGCAAAAATCCAAGACCCTTGTTTCTTCCTTCTGACCAGCAAGGCCCTTGAAACAGAGTCTTTAAAGAGTTGTACGGATCCACTCTTTTTAGAATTCACCGATTGGGTACGTGCCGAGGATCGAGGGCTCAACAAAGAAACTCAAAAGAAGCGTTTTGAACGTTCCTTTAGAAACTATATGTTGGATCAGCAAATTCAAAGGGCGAATATCGCAGCCGGGCTGATTTGGGATACATCGCGCGACAATATTTTCGCTCCATCGCGGACGGAGTTGGCATTGAGTCTTCCTGAAAATAGCAAGATACGCTCGCAGGTTTATAAATCCCTACAAAGCGAAGACTATTAGTCCGCGCCCAGGTCTACGATCCCCAGCCAAAAAGGAGATTCAGGATCTTCCTGGATCATGCGTGTCGTGATAGATCCTAACTCCAAAGACTCTGCGTCCTTCGACCACAAGGAGGTCGCCACAGAGGTGCTGGCCAAAAGCACCAACTGATCACCTTCATTGACATAGGTGTGCCCACATTGAACATAGCACGTAGGATCAAGTCCTAAAAGCTGTGCTGGCAAGGGCGGAAGAACCTCCCCCACTCCTCGCAATTCACTCGAAAGGTCCAATCCAATCGAAAGCGGTTGAAGACTTTGATTTCTTCTCTGGATAAAAAGACTGGGACATCCCACCTGAGCCCACGCCACTTGAGGGCCCCTTTGAAATAGCGCCAAGAGTTCGACCCCCGAGAAATACTCCATCTTGTTTTCGCCACGATAAAGAATGTCATTAGCAATCAACATCCCCGTTCGAACATAATTCACTTCATCAGAAAGGCAGCTCAAAAATTCAAACGGCGAGGTGACCTCTACGTCGGACTTTGCGGAACTCACGTATTTGATCACTTCATCCATGGCCCTTTGCGCGTGTTCTGGCTGTCCCCAAGAGGTTGCCACGACAATAAGAGATCCATCATCTTCGCGATAGATCGCTGGTTTGGGGCGCAAAATCTTTGTGCTGTAGGATCTCTCTTGAAGTTTCACTTTATAAGGCTCCGTATTTTTTTAGCTTAATATAAGCCTTCTTATAGTATTCCCCATCTGGAACGTCGAGCTCCAGAATCTTTCTCCACTTATCTTTGGCCCCGGACTTCGATTTTCCGCCATCGACGTTTCCGAAACTTTCTTCAAGAATTCCTTCTTGGTAGATCGACATCATCTGCTTACGCAGTTCGACGGTATATCGCTCAATCCGCTCGGGCAGGTCAGGATTGGTCGGATCCATGGTCCGAGCTTTTCTTAAAGCCAAAATAGCGCCCTTCAGATTCTGAGACTGATAGTACTTTTCGGCTTCACTTTGCAGTGTCGCCGTTTTGGAGTTCATCATCTGGCGAATCGATGCAATATTTCTTTGCGACTGACCTTTGAAGCCATTTGGATCCGGAAGTTTTGATTCCATCACTTTTTCGTAAGCCGCAATGGCGTCTAAAGGCTTTCCCGACTTATGCACTTTCTGGGCACGATCATACAATGCACGAAGTTTTGCCACCTGCGATTGATAGACCGCTCGTTCCGCATCCTTTGCTTCACGTTGGGCATTAATGTGCTCAACCTGTGCCTTCAACTCCAAGATTCGCGGATGCTCGGGGTTGAACTGAAGCACCGGACTTAAACACTCTTCCAAATCTGCCACCGTGATAGAGGGATTGATCTTCTTTTGGCACTCAGTGGCCTGCTTTTGAATTTTTTCTTCCGTCTCGATTTTAGCCTTCTCAATCTCTTCCTGACGACGCTGCTGCTCTTGAATGAAGATAGCCTCTTTAGAAAGACGCTCGATCTCTTTAATATCTTCATAGTCAGGAACCACTTCCTGAATTTTCACAATCTCGTCTTGGGCCAGCTGATACTTACCTTGCATATAAAGATTTTTAGCGTCTTTATATCGTTGACGAACCAACGCTTGCTGTTCAGGTTTCAACTTTAAAAAAGCTTCTTGCGG
The DNA here is from genome assembly GCA_024711265.1 of Bdellovibrio sp. Taxonomy (GTDB): domain Bacteria; phylum Bdellovibrionota; class Bdellovibrionia; order Bdellovibrionales; family Bdellovibrionaceae; genus Bdellovibrio. Next base: position 2,182 of record JANJTG010000285.1, read on the forward strand.
AGAACCCGGACCGGCAATGGCCCCGGGATTAGGCGGCGGGGCCTCATTATTGCTGCCACCAAAGAAATACGCGAGCGCCAAAAGAGCCACAGCTCCAACAATAATTTTGGGTCGATTCTTTTGAAAATCGAATTTTTTGGTTTCCGTCGGAAGAGGGCCGCCTGGCATCGGGGCCGTTCCCACCGCAGGATATTGCATTTGCGGCTGATAGGGCATGGGTGCCATACCGCCTTGATAAGGCATCAATTCATGAGAAGGCTGCTGCTGATATTCCATCGGCAAGGCCTCTGAAGCCACCGGCACCAAAGGGCTGGGAGGTTGAACATTCACCAACTCCAAACGACTTTGAAAACTTGAATCGTGCAATTCAAAATAGAGATAATTCGTGAGCACACTGATGGCATCACCGCTTTTAATAGGTGTCGGTTCGGAAGCTGAAATCGGAGTTCCATTCAGCAAAGTTCCATTCACACTGCCCAAGTCAATAATGACAAATTGAGAACCTGCTCGGCGAATTTCAAATTGACGCCGGCTGACTCTTTGATCACGAATTTGAATATGGCAAGAAGAGTCTCGTCCCGCCACCCAAGAATCGCCCGCATCCAAACGAAGCATCTCTTGCGCCTCATTCTGGGTATCGACAATTTTTATGTAAGGCGTGGTCGGCGAGGCTCCAATAACAGTTTTTTCTTCACTTCCATCAAAACCCCCTGCAGGCGGCTCTGACCCCGCTACAGCCGGAAGATGAGATGACTCATCAGAGCTTTGTGGCATTGACGCTTCCGCAGAAGTATTGAGGAAGTCAAACTCATAGGGTGGAATCGCAAACTGACTGCCATGATCTAAGGTAAACTGCTGGACCTGCTCTCCGTTATAAACGACCTCGCCATAACGAGAGACCACTTCCACATTCCACGCGCCATTTGCGAAATACACTTTAAAATGTTCGCGGGAAATCCCTTTTTCAGGCTGCAAGACGATATCACTATCCTCTTTGCGACCCGCAACATAGGTACGATCCTCTGACAAGGTGAGATCGTAAACAGGTTTTCCTCTTAAGCGAACTCTGAGGCGGGCCATTAGAATCTACCCTCCAAATTCAAAGTACACTCTTCATAAAACTGTTTTGCTTCTTTATAACTTGGATCGTCTTTTCGGTGCTGCAGCATGGTCATCACATTGGAGTAGTTCGACTGACACATTCTCCAATTCTTTTTCTCTCTATATCGGTTGCCTTGAATCATGTTGAACTTCACAAGCTCATCAAATTTAATCTTCGATAAATGAAAATATCGCTTTGCCAACTCATTGTCAGGATCTAAATTCAAAACCACCTGAAAAGCTTCCCGAGCTCGCGCATACTGCCCCTGTTGGAAGTCGCGAAAGCCCTTGATGAAATTCTCTTGTGCCCGACGATATTGAATAGAGTCGTATTTCTCTTTTTTGACGGTCAAAAGTTCCTGCGAACGTTTTTCCGCATCTGCCACGTCTTGCATTGAGATCACGGAAGTTCGAATGGCATTGGGATCTTTCGCATTTTTCTTATTCGAAGGAGAAAACAAAAACCATCCCCCCAAAACAAGAATTCCAATAATCCCATAAAATCGCACCTTGGGATTTTGCAGCAAACCACCGGAAGACCCCACAGGTCCTCCCATCGTCGGTGCGGGCCCATGAGAAGGTGGCGGCTGATATCCTCCATAAGCTCCCGCCATGGGTTGCGCCGGGGGCATTGATGGAGGAGGCATCGTCGGCATCGGACGAGACTGCTGGAACGCGGGTGGTTGAGCCGGTGGCGTAAACGCTGGCGTCGGAGTCGACACCGGAATGGACGAATTAAATCCCCCAAGCGGGTTTACCGCCGGAGTTGACGCGGTCGCCGCGGCCGGCAACTCTACGTGGAAACGAATTTCTGAGTCACCAATTTGAATCACCGATTCATTCGTAAGAAGTTCGGATTGAACACTTTGGCCATTGACCAAAATAAAATTTTTCTGACTCAAGTTGACGATCACAAACTCGGCACTGCCGCGCAATTTGATTTCAGCATGTTGGCGACTGACACGAGGGTCGCTGGACAACACAATGTCGTTCTCAGGACCTCGCCCGATGGAGACAGAGGCCTTCGAGAAACTCATTTTAAGTCCTTGATGAGGACCCTTTACGATCTCGATGGCAAACTTAGCAGAGTCTTTCACTTGCGGGGCGGCACTCATTAAGATCCTCCCTCTGCAGGCGAAACTGTTATCACAAAATAGTCGATGTGCTGTCCATCGGACGACATCGCCTGACAACTCAAAATACAAAGATGTCCACTGAACTCAAGTTGATCCGTATGAATCATGCGCGAGTTGTCCCGAGCTTTTACCAAAAGGCCTTCAATATTTTGCTGCAAAGCCACGTCAGGAATGGCTTTGAAAAGTTGCCCGTGCAACTGCCCAACATCGGCCCGCGCCACTTGAGTAAATGCCGGATTGCAGGCGATAATACGCCCCTCTCCTGAAATCGTGATACACGGAAAGCCAATGATCTGAACTAAATTCTCGGCCTCGCCATCTTTATTTACGAAACCCGCGGCTCCAGCTCCCCCACTATCTCCATCGCCATGAATATAACGACTTAACAAACTATTAATATTACCAATAAGGGCCTGGAGCGGAGGGAACATAAAGTTCAATTCGGTATTGTCTTTCTTTTCTCTCATCGCCGCATCAAGCTGTTTATTCAGAGAGACCAAGGGATACTCAATCAGCTTGTACATAAAGAAGTAGATCAATAAACCAATCAAAGAGGCGATGACCAATGTTTGCATAAACAGACTGATCGCTCGACCATCATCAAACGCCAAACTGCCAATATCATAAAGTACAATCGCGTGCGCTTTCACGGACTGCTCTCCCGTATTTGGATCAAAAAGACCAATAGGAAAGCTGGCGCCGATCGTGGAAGAGTCCACTTCGACGGCTTGAGGACGCATTTCCCGGCGGGCCCCATGCACAAACGGCAAATCCGGCGTCGTCCCCGCGCGCGAAGCGGGCGCTAAGATCATTCCATCTGACTGTTGAACAATTAAAACTTGTTTCACGCCATCTTCCGCTTCGGCGGCGTTCGTACTTAAAGACGAATAGCTATTTTGCAGAAGCGCCGCTTGATTGATTGTCGCCACGGTCCGTGCAATGGAAGCCGCACGTCGTTTACTTTCGTTGATAATGCTGGCTCTGGTAATAGCCACCATCGGAATCATCGACAGCAAGGTTGTCGAGAAAATGAATAGAACCACAAAACCCAAAAGCACCATCTTCAGTTCCATGAACTGAGGAAGTTTATAAACTCCCGGCAAAGCCACACGATCCAAATAGTCATGAGCTTTATCCATCAAACCCTTAAGACCACCATGCTGAAAAGCTGGCGCATGCGCGGGGGCCGCGCCTGGCATTCCCGTCGCCATGGGCTGAGGCATTCCATGGGGCATTCCCCCCATGGGCATCTGCTGTGGCGGCATTTGTGGAGCCGCTCCTCCATAATATGGCATCGGCGCAGGAACTCCCGTTCCGGTATATTGCCGTGGGGTTTGTGCTCTCATGTCAGGAGCGGGGATGACATCCACCAGAATATCATGGACGCCCAATTTGTCTCCCAGGCGCATAATCCCGTTCTGAATACGAATTCCGTTAAGATACGTTCCATTGCTGGAACGCAAATCCGTGATCACAATTTTGTCTTTATAGACAGCGATCTCCGTATGCTCTTTGGAAACACCGGGACTGACCAGCTTAATATCACATTGCGGAGCACGTCCGATGAGATTTCTTCCCATCTTCAGTTCGATCATTTGTCCAGCCTGCGGGCCGGTTAAAACCCTAAGCGCCCACATAAAGCTGATCTCCCACGTTGACTTTAATTTTACTCACAGAGCCTGAAGCCATTTCAATCACCGAACTGGCCCCCCAAACGGGAGGAATCAGACGCCAAGGACGCACGTCCTGATAGATGGCCTTGACCTGCAGATTTTTATCTACAAACACACAATCAATCGGGAACTTCATAAAGAATGTATGAATACTGTTGCAACGATGAATCCATAAAGCCTCTTCCAT